>NZ_JBIWFQ010000015.1:0-32066 GCF_044763105.1 Lysinibacillus sp. NPDC096212
TCACACCCGTTCCCATACCGAACACGGAAGTTAAGCTCTTTAGCGCCGATGGTAGTTGGGGGCTTCCCCCTGTGAGAGTAGGACGTCGCTAGGCACTTAAAAAGTCGAGGATTTATTCCTCGGCTTTTTTTGTTTTATAACATAATAAAAAAAGGCTCTTTTCGAAAAGATTGTTGCTATTCAACTAACGGTGCAGTTTAGTTCAAGAAGGAGTACAATGATTTTAGGAGAGAATATTTATTCAAATGGAAACATGGGGGAACTGTGATTTATGGATAAAACTGAAGAACTTTTAAAAATTTTCGATTTAGTACCTAAGATAGATTTTGTGGATAGAATCAGAAATTTATTAAAAGAAGAAATAGAGAATGAATCATCGGAAGATAATGAATACTTAAAAACACTATGTATTCAATTATTTGCTTTAGGATGTGTTGACGATACTCTGTTAATTTGGAGAGCAAAGGAAAAGGACTTTGATACACATTGTAATATTGATGTTCAACTATTATGTGGTGCAGGATTGGAAAAGACACTGGGTTATCTCAATAAAATTGATACTTTAGAGGCAAAGAAAGAACTAAGCTATTTACAGAAATGTAAAGAAGATTTTGAGGATTTTAATGTAGAAAAAGTTCTGAATTTTTACAAAAAATATTACAGAATTTAGGAATGTGTGTATAAGGTCATTATAATTCCTTGTTGAACTCCCATGAAAAGAACGAAATAATCTTTCATTCTCTGTGGTGTATCCCTGGTTTTTGCCCTACATGGATGGCTAACGGGTGCTTTACTTGAAGATCATTGAGTTGCATAGGCAGCTCTTTTTTCAACTAACGGCACAGGATAGTAAAACAATATAATTAATTGATATTTAAACAAAGAGGTGAGTAAAATTAGTCAATTTTTAATAATAAATCAAAATAAGATTGAGATACTTCAAAAAGGGCAAAATGGTACACCAATAATTATCCTTACAGGAATGGGTTGTTCATTCGATGAATGGTATGAAGTGACAGAGTCATTAAGTAAAACAAATAGAGTTATAATGTTCCATAGACCAGGGCTAGGCGAAAGTGAAATTCATAACGAAGTCCGTAATACACAAACAGTCGTAAACGAAGTAAAAGAGATGATACATTTACTTAAATTATCTGAACCCGTAGTATTAGTTGGTCATTCCTATGGTGGGTTATGTGTACAACATTTTGTGAAAAAGCATCCTGAAAAGGTTGCTGGAATAGTATTAGTAGATTCAACTTCTGTTGATTTAAAGGTTTTAGATGACTTGAATTTACCTGTTCTGAATGAAGGAGCAACCGATGAATTTTGGATGGAAAAATGTCGTTCTTATTCTCAAATGAAAAGGGAAGAATTAAGAGAAGTTATTAACCCTACTCTAACAAAAGAACAAAAGCTACTCCCGAATGATATTCAAAAACGCTTAATAAATTTCCGGATAAACCCTACTCTATATAAAGCAATGTATTCTGAAATTAGCAACTGGAAGAGGGACGGAGATATTATAAAGAATTTGGTGGTATACCCTGATATACCTTTAATTGTTATTAGCCGAGATAAAGAGCATAACATTAAGTTAGGTACTATGGAAGGTTTACCAGAGTGGGAGTTAAGGTTATTTGAAGAAAAGTGGCAAGAACTTATTATGAATCAAGTTAATCTTACTTCAAATAGTAAATATATAATCGCACAAGGAGCCAGTCATTCAATACATATTGATAGACCTGATATTATAGTTCAATCAATTAATAAAATAAATTCCTTCCTCAACTAGCGGTTGCTTTAGTTGAAGAAGGATTTACGAAAAATCAAAATATAAAGATCAAGTTAATCTACAAAATGTGCAGGATTAACTTGGTCTTTATGTATTAACAGCAACAATCTATCCGCTTAACCGAGAGTCCCCCCATAAGTAAACCCATAATTGCTATATACTACCCCATCGATAACCCCATATGCCGCTACGTTGCACTACCTTTCGAGCAAAAAAAAGCTGCTGCCCCCAGAAAAGCACCCAGTCGAAACAGAAATCAACCCTACGATAGGGTGAAGAGCATTTCATTAATAAATCATACATACTAAATGAAGGATCTCAAGGTATAATGAAACTCATAAGAGGAAAAATTATTGGATACAAGATCGAAAGGAAGAAAGATTTGGGAAAAAAACAAATTTGGTATGAAGTAGAAGAAAATGAATCAATTGAAGATTGTTTGGCAAGAATGCGTCGAGATGGTTATATGGCAGTGGGAAGAAAAGAAGAACCGGTTTTTCACTTAGTCAATGGAGAACCAACGTATTTACGTCAAAAAATACAATTTAAAGCGATGTTATGGCAAGATTCTGAGTAATTTTCACTTAAATCCGAACGTTTATAAACGACTAAAATAAAATGTTCGCATTTCTAGTTGACTATAATGGAATGACTTGTTAAAATATGAGAAGGAAAAACAAATAAATCCCACATATATGCTAGAGAATTGGCTCTAGTGTCTCTACCCGGCACCGTAAATGCTGGACTATGCGGGAAAGCACTTTTGGCATGTTACGGGAAGGTGTATGTGCAGAAATGTACATTTGCATATTCTTTTCATAATAAGTCCTCAAGTAAACTGCTTTCACGTGTATGGTAGGGAGTAGTTTATTTGAGGATTTTCTTTGTTATAAAAAGTAAAAAATGTAGCTATAAAATATTTGATCATTTTTCTAACGTTAAGAAGGAGCGACAATCATGAATCCGAAAATCGGTGTCATTATGGGGAGTTCAAGTGACTGGGAAACAATGAAACATGCATGTGATATTTTAGATGAATTACAGGTACCGTACGAGAAAAAAGTTGTATCTGCACATCGTACGCCTGATTTAATGTTTGAGTATGCAGAATCAGCACGTGAGCGAGGTATTCAAGTAATTATTGCTGGTGCAGGTGGAGCTGCGCATTTACCTGGAATGGTAGCGGCTAAAACAACGTTACCGGTAATCGGTGTACCTGTGCAATCCCGTGCTCTTAACGGTCTTGATTCTTTATTATCAATCGTTCAAATGCCTGGTGGTGTACCTGTAGCAACAGTAGCGATTGGCAAAGCGGGAGCGACGAATGCAGGCTTGCTAGCAGCGCAAATTTTATCGACAACAGATGTAGAGCTTGCTAATAAACTAGATGCTAGACGTGAAGCCACAAAGCAACAAGTACTGGAAAGCACAGGTGACTTAGTGTGACAAAGATAATTTATCCCGGGCAGACGATAGGTATTATCGGAGGAGGTCAGCTTGGCCGTATGATGGCGCTTGCTGCTAAAGAAGCAGGCTTTAAAATCGCCGTTCTTGAACCATCAATGGATTCACCAGGTGGACAGGTTGCGGATGTACGTATTGTAGCCCCATATGATGATGAGGCAGCTTTAGAAGAACTTGCCGAGGTAAGTGACGTTATAACGTATGAATTTGAAAATATCGATTATGAAGGCTTAAAACGTTTAACACAAATGGCTTACGTCCCACAAGGAGCAGAGCTAGTACGCATCACACAAGACCGTGTGACTGAGAAAGAAGCGATTGTGAACGCAGGTTGTCCGGTAGCCCCTTATTTGGTTGTAAATACATATGAAGAATTACTAGCCAATATCGATAGGATTAGTTATCCTTGTATAGTCAAAACAGCAAGAGGTGGCTATGATGGCAAGGGGCAGCAGCTTTTAAAATCTGCAGAAGACCTACCGTTAGCAAAAGAGCTTTTCTCTCATTCACAATGTATTGTTGAGGGATTTGTACCTTTCGTTAAAGAGGTGTCTGTCATTGTTCAAAGAAACGGTAATGGTGAATCATATTGTCAGCCAGTTGGAGAAAATATTCATGTGCATCATATTTTACATGAAACGATCGTACCAGCTCGTATAAAAGAGGAAACATCACTGACTGCAGAGCGAGAAGCCTTGAAAATTGCTGATTATCTAAATTTAGTAGGGACATTAGCTGTAGAAATGTTTGTATTAGAAGATGGTGGAATCATTATTAATGAATTAGCACCAAGACCTCATAATTCAGGTCACTATTCTATAGAAGCATGTAACGTTTCACAGTTCCATCAACATATACGTGCAGTTTGTGGTTGGCCATTATGTAAACCACAACTTTGGGCACCATCTATTATGATAAATGTTTTAGGGCAGCATGTCGTGCCACTTAGTAACTCAATTGCTAAATATCCTGAATGGTCTATACATCTTTATGGGAAAGCTGAAGCTAAGGTGAACCGTAAGATGGGCCACGTAACGATTATGACAAAAAACTTAGAAGAAACACTACAACAAATCGAGAGTTCTGGCATTTGGTCAGAATAGAAGGAGAAACGCAATGATCGAACGTTACACAAGACCCGAAATGGGCGCAATTTGGACAGAACAAAATAAATATCAAGCTTGGCTAGAAGTTGAAATTTTAGCATGTGAGGCTTGGGCAGAAATTGGAGACATTCCGAAAGAGGATGTAGCTAAAATTCGTGAAAATGCTTCATTTGATGTAAATCGTATTTTAGAGATTGAAAAAGAAACACGTCATGATGTTGTAGCATTTACTCGTGCCGTTTCTGAGACGCTTGGTGAAGAGCGAAAATGGGTGCACTATGGTTTAACTTCTACGGACGTAGTTGATACAGCTCTTTCTTATATAATTAAACAAGCGAATGATATTTTACGCAAAGACATCGTGAATTTCATTGATATTATTGCAGCAAAAGCGAAAGAGCATAAGCATACGGTTATGATGGGACGTACACATGGTGTTCATGCTGAGCCAACAACTTTCGGTTTAAAACTAGGTTTATGGTATGAAGAAATGAAGCGTAACCTAGAACGCTTTGATGCTGCGGCAAAAGTAATTGAAACAGGAAAAATGTCTGGAGCAGTTGGAACATATGCCAATATCGATCCTAAAGTTGAGCAATATGTATGCGATAAATTAGGACTTACAGCATCACCTATTTCAACTCAAACATTACAACGTGATCGACATGCTCAATATTTAGGTGCGTTGGCATTAATCGCAACATCAATTGAGAAATTTGCAACAGAGATTCGCGGCTTGCAAAAATCTGAAACGCGTGAAGTTGAGGAAGCATTTGCAAAAGGTCAAAAAGGCTCGTCAGCGATGCCTCATAAACGTAACCCAATCGGGTCTGAAAACATGGTTGGTATGTCACGTTTAATGCGTGGCTATATGGTAACGGCTTATGAAAACGTAGCATTATGGCATGAGCGTGATATTTCACATTCATCTGCAGAGCGCGTTATTTTACCGGATGCAACGATTACACTTAACTATATGTTAAATCGCTTCGGTAACATTGTGAAAAACTTAACTGTATTCCCTGAAAACATGAAACGTAATATGGGTCGCACTTTTGGTTTAATTTACTCTCAACGTATCCTATTAGCACTTATCGATAAAGGGTTAGTGCGTGAGGAAGCGTATGATACAGTACAACCTTTAGCGATGCAGGCGTGGGACGAGCAAGTTCAGTTCCGTACGTTAGTCGATGCAAGTGAAAAAATTACATCGTATTTAACGAAGGAAGAGTTAGATGATTGCTTTGACTACAACTACCATTTGCAGCATGTAGATATGATTTTTGAGCGTCTTGGACTTAACTAAGTAGAGTCACTAGCGGATGTTACAGAATTGAATCGTTACGTACGATTCAATTCTGAACAATACGCGTGTATTTCATAATATCAGGGGGAGTAACGAAATGACTACAGGTCAACTTTTGTATGAAGGTAAAGCAAAAAAATTGTATACAACAGAGGAGCCAAATGTGTTACTCGTTGAATACAAGGATAGTGCAACAGCATTTAATGGTGAGAAAAAAGAAGAAATTGAAGGTAAAGGCGTATTAAACAATCGCATTACCTCTCTAATTTTCGAAAAATTACAAGCAAACGGAATTGCGTCACATTTCGTAAAACAATTATCTGATACGCAGCAGCTTGTAAAAAAGGTAGATATTATTCCAATAGAGGTCGTAGTTCGTAATATAGCAGCAGGTAGCTTAGCGAAACGTCTTGGCTTTGAGGAAGGTACACCATTAAAACGCCCAATCGTTGAGTTTTATTATAAAGACGATGAACTAGGCGATCCGCTCATTACTACGGAGCATATTGACGTACTTGATCTTGCGACACCTGAGGAAGTGACAGCCATTTATGATGGTGCACTTGTAGTGAACAAAGTGTTGCAGCCACTATTTGCAGATGTCAACGTTACACTAATTGACTTTAAATTAGAGTTCGGACGCGATGATGATGGAAATGTACTACTGGCAGATGAAATATCACCAGATACATGCAGACTTTGGGATGCAACTACAAAGCAAAAGTTAGACAAAGATGTCTTTCGTAGAGACCTTGGTAATTTAACAGAAGTTTATACTATTATACTTTCTAGACTCGGAGGCAAATAACAATGAAAAAAGTTAAAATTTACGTGACATTACGTGAGAGCATTCTTGATCCACAAGGTTCAGCTGTACAAGGTTCTTTAGTGAAAATGGGTTACGCTGAAGTAGAAGATTTACGTATCGGTAAATATCTTGAACTAGCAATTAAAGATACAGAACGTGATATTGATACTCTAGTAAAAGAAATGTGTGAAAAGGTTTTAACTAACGTTGTAATCGAAGACTATCGCTACGAAGTCGAGGAGGCTAACTAATCATGAAATTCGCAGTACTCGTTTTCCCTGGGTCAAACTGTGATATCGATATGTATCATGCGATTAAAGACGAGCTAGGTGAAGAAGTAGAATATGTATGGCATACAGCAACAGATTTAAGTGGCTTTGATGGCATTTTAGTACCAGGAGGCTTCTCATACGGGGATTATCTTCGCTGTGGTGCGATGGCCAACCAATCTAATATTATGGCAGAGGTTAAGAAGGCAGCGGATGCTGGTAAGCCGGTATTAGGAGTATGTAATGGCTTCCAAATCTTAACTGAAGCAGGTTTATTACCAGGTGCATTACTTCGTAACAAAAATTTGAAATTCATGTGTCGTACAATCCAGCTTAAAGTTGAAAACAATAATACATTATTCACAAATCAATATGAGCAAGGCCAAATAATCAATATTCCAATCGCACATGGTGAAGGTAACTACTACTGTGACGAGGAAACTTTACAACAATTAAAAGATAACAATCAAATCGTGTTTACATACTCAGGCGAAAATCCAAACGGTTCTTTAGAAGATATCGCAGGGATTATAAACGAGCGCGGCAATGTACTAGGTATGATGCCTCACCCAGAGCGAGCTGTTGATGCACTGGTGGGCGGAGCAGACGGTCTAGCAGTATTTAAATCAATTGTGAAGCAGTGGAGGGAAAATCATGTCAACAACTAAGTTTGAGCCAACAGCACAGCAAATTAAAGATCAAAAATTATACGCTGGTATGGGGATGTCAGACGAAGAATTTGCAATGGTAGAAGGTATTTTAGGACGTCTACCAAACTGGACAGAGACAGGTCTTTTCTCAGTAATGTGGTCTGAGCACTGCTCATACAAAAATTCTAAACCAGTATTACGTAAATTCCCTACAAAGGGTCCACAAGTTTTACAAGGTCCAGGTGAAGGTGCTGGTATCGTAGATATTGGTGACGAACAAGCAGTTGTATTTAAAATGGAATCACATAACCACCCATCAGCAATTGAGCCTTATCAAGGTGCTGCTACAGGAGTTGGTGGTATTATCCGTGACGTTTTCTCAATGGGTGCACGTCCAATTGCGATGCTAAACTCATTACGCTTTGGCGAATTAAAATCAGCGCGTGGTAAATATTTATTTGAAGAAGTAGTTGCTGGTATCGCAGGTTACGGTAACTGTATCGGGATTCCTACAGTAGGTGGCGAAATTCAATTCGATCCTTGTTATGAAGGCAACCCACTAGTGAATGCAATGTGTGTAGGTTTAATCGACCACAAAGATATTCAACGTGGAATCGCGGCTGGTGTAGGGAATACAGTCATGTATGTGGGAGCTAAAACAGGTCGTGACGGTATCCATGGTGCAACATTTGCATCTGAAGAGTTAACAGAAGAATCTGAGAACCAACGTCCAGCAGTACAAGTAGGAGATCCATTTATGGAGAAACTTTTACTTGAAGCATGTTTAGAAGTTGTAAAATCTGACGCGCTAGTAGGTATTCAAGATATGGGTGCTGCTGGTCTTACTTCTTCATCAGCAGAAATGGCTTCTAAAGCTGGCTCTGGTGTAGAAATGAACTTAGACTTAGTACCTCAACGTGAGACAGGCATGACAGCATATGAAATGATGTTATCTGAATCTCAGGAGCGTATGCTACTTGTTGTGAAAAAAGGTCGCGAAGATGAAATTAAAGCGATTTTCGATAAATATGATTTAGATGCTGTGGCAATTGGTCGCGTGACGGATGATAAAATGCTACGCCTATTACATAATGGTGAAGTTGTAGCTGAAGTACTTGCTGATGCACTTGCAGAAGATGCGCCAGTTTATCATAAACCATCTGCAGAGCCTGCTTACTATGCTGAGTTCCAAGCGATGGAAAACACAGAACCAGTGGTAACAGATTACAAAGAAACATTAAATGCACTTTTAAAAGCACCAACAGTTGCTTCAAAAGAGTGGGTTTACGATCAATATGATTATCAAGTACGTACATCAACAGTCGTTGCACCAGGTTCTGATGCAGCAGTGATTCGCGTCCGCGGTACGAACAAAGGTTTAGCGATGACTACTGACTGTAACTCTCGTTATATTTTCCTAGATCCAGAGGTTGGCGGTGCCATTGCTGTAGCAGAGGCGGCTCGTAATATCGTAGCATCTGGTGGTACACCATTAGCGATTACTGACTGCTTAAACTTCGGTAATCCTGAGAAACCAGAAATCTTCTGGCAAATTGAAAAATCAGCTGATGGTATTTCAGCCGCTTGTACAGCATTGAATTCACCAGTAATCGGCGGTAACGTATCTCTTTATAACGAGCGTTCTGGCGAAGCGGTTTACCCAACACCAACAATCGGTATGGTTGGACTAATTGAAGATTTAGCTCATGTGACAACTCAAGAAGTAAAAGCTGCTGGTGATGTAGTATTTGTGATCGGCGATACAAAAACTGAGTTCGGTGGTTCGGAGCTTCAAAAATTATTAAATAATGGGGTTATTTCAGGGAAAGCACCAGCTATTGACCTACAAATTGAAGCTGCACGTCAAGAAGCATTGCTTAAAGCGATTAAAGCTGGAATCGTACAATCTGCACATGATGTAGCAGAAGGTGGTCTTGCAGTTGCGCTTGCTGAAACAACATTTGGCGCAAATGGCTTAGGTCTTGATGTGACATTAACAGGCTCTGCTACAACAGCATTATTCAGTGAAACACAATCTCGCTTCGTTGTAACAGTGAAAGAAGAAAATGCAGCTGCATTTGTAGAAATTGTAAAAGACGCAATGAAAATCGGTGTCGTAACAAACGATGCGCTTGTTAAAATCAACGGTGACAACGGTGTGCTTGTAGAAGGTACAGTGGAGGAATTCCGTTCTAATTGGAAAGGAGCAATCCCATGCTTGCTGAACTCAGAGGCTTAAACGAAGAATGTGGGGTGTTTGGTATTTGGGGCAACTCAAATCCAGCACACCTTAGTTATTACGGGCTTCATGCTCTTCAACATCGTGGCCAAGAAGGTGCTGGGATCGTCGTTTCTGACGGTCAGCATCTTCGCGCGGTGAAAGGCGAAGGACTAGTTAATGATGTTTTCAACGAAGAGAAATTAAAGGCAGTGGACGGAAAAGCAGCAATTGCCCATGTCCGTTATACGACTGCTGGAGGTGGCGGTATTGAAAATGTACAGCCGTTATTATTCCACTCCTCAACTGGTAGCCTTTCAATTGCTCATAACGGTAATTTAGTCAATGCAACGCACTTAAAACAGTACTTAGAGCGTCAAGGCAGTATTTTCCATTCTAGCTCCGATACTGAAGTGTTAGCGCATCTTATTAAGAAAAGCTCGCATTCACCATTCCGTGCGAAGGTGAAAAATGCCCTATCTTTATTAAAAGGTGCGTATTCGTTCTTAATTATGACTAAAGATGAAATGCTTGTTGCACGTGATCCACATGGTTTACGTCCATTATCTCTTGGGAAGCTAGGAGATGGTTGGGTTGTAGCCTCTGAAACTTGTGCATTTGATTTAATAGGTGCAGAATTTGTTCGATCTGTTGAACCTGGTGAGTTATTAATTATTAACGATGAGGGTGTAAAATCTGATCGTTTTGTAGATATGGATAAACGTGCAATGTGCGCGATGGAGTACGTTTATTTAGCACGTCCTGATTCTGATATTGATGGTATTAATGTCCACATGGCGCGTAAACGTATGGGTAAACAGCTTGCTCGTGAATGTGCACATATTGAAGCTGATGTTGTAACAGGTGTGCCTGATTCAAGTATTTCAGCAGCAATCGGCTTTGCAGAGGAAAGTGGCATTCCGTATGAGCTAGGTCTTATTAAAAATCGTTATGTAGGTCGTACATTTATCCAGCCGACACAGGAACTACGTGAACGCGGTGTGAAAATGAAGCTTTCTCCAGTTGTTCAAGTCGTAAAAGGTAAACGAGTAGTGATGGTGGATGATTCAATCGTTCGCGGTACAACTTCACGACGTATTGTAAAAATGTTAAAAGATGCAGGGGCGGCAGAAGTTCATGTTGTGATTTCTTCGCCACCTATGACGGATCCTTGCTATTACGGGATCGATACTTCCACACATGAAGAATTGATTGCATCTAGCCACAATGTAGATGAAATACGTGATGTTATAGGAGCTGATTCACTAACATTCCTTTCCGTTGAAGGTATGGTGGAGACGATTGCAAGACCATATGAAGATGAAAACCGTGGATTATGCCTAGCATGCTTTACAGGTAAATATCCAACAGAAATTTTCCCAGATACAATCTTACCGCATGAAAAAGAACTATTACGTTAAGAAAAACATCTAAACACGTCTAGCGATGATGACGAATCTAGATTCAGATGTGCCAAGGCGATTTGGATGATAAGGAGGAACTCTGCGTGTCAAAAGCATATGAACAAGCAGGTGTAAATATTGAAGCAGGCTACGAAGCCGTAAAACGAATGAAGTCTCACGTTGAACGTACAAACCGTCTAGGTGTGATGGGCACGTTCGGTGGTTTTGGTGGTATGTTTGACTTGTCAGAACTAAATCTTAAGGAACCTGTTCTTATTTCAGGTACTGATGGTGTTGGGACAAAACTAAAGTTAGCGTTTATGGTGGACAAGCACGACACGATTGGCGTGGACTGTGTTGCGATGTGCGTCAATGATATCGTAGCGCAAGGTGCTGAGCCATTGTACTTTTTAGATTATGTAGCGCTTGGCAAGGCAGAGCCAGCGAAAATTGAGCAAATTGTAAAGGGCGTTGCAGATGGCTGTGTGAAATCTGGTGCGGCATTAATCGGTGGAGAAACGGCAGAGATGCCAGGTCTTTATGAAGAAGATGAGTATGATTTAGCTGGTTTTGCAGTAGGAGCTTGTGAAAAATCTGCCATCGTAACAGGCGAGAACATCGTAGAGGGTGACGTGCTTGTTGGTATTGCTTCAAGTGGGGTGCATTCAAACGGTTACTCATTAGTGCGAAAAATTGTCTTTGCAGATAATCATTACGCAGTTGATTCGATTGTGGAAGGCTACGGGGATCTTGGTCCTATTGGGGAAGCTTTGTTAGTGCCAACAAAATTATATGCGAAACCTGTGCTTGCAGCTTTAAAAGCAGCAGACGTTCATGGCTGTGCACATGTAACTGGCGGTGGTTTTTATGAAAACCTACCACGTATGATGCCAGAAGGTTTAGCAACTGAAATTGACTTAGGATCTTGGCCTGTCTTACGTATTTTCGAGTTTTTAAAAGAAAAAGGCCAGTTAGAGGACAAGGATTTATATAATGTCTTTAACATGGGTATTGGCTTCGTATTAGCTGTACCTGCTGATGAAGTAAATAAAGTCCTTGCTACAGTAGAAGCAAATGGTGAAAAAGCATACAAAATCGGTCGCGTTGTGAAAGGCGAGGGTGTTGTATTCAATGGCTCACATGATGGGAGTTTAGTGTAATGACGGCACCAACTAAAATTGCCGTTTTTGCTTCAGGTAGCGGCAGTAACTTTCAAGCTATTCAAGAGGCCATTGAGCGTGGTGAACTACATGCAAAGATCGAACTTGTTGTCACAGACAAGCCTAGTGCATTTGTAGTGACACGTGCTGAGAACTATAGTATTCCAGTGCTAGCTTTAAGTCCGAAAGAGTTTTCTTCAAAAGCAGATTACGAGACTGCTATTATCGAGGCTCTCCATGAAAGTCATGTAGAATGGATCGTGCTTGCAGGTTATATGCGCTTAATTAGTGAAGTATTACTAACTGCATACCCACAGCGCATCGTGAATATTCACCCTTCACTATTACCGGCTTTCCCTGGTAAAGATGCCATTGGTCAAGCAATGGAACACGGAGTTAAGATAACAGGTGTAACCGTCCATTTTGTAGATGAAGGTATGGACACAGGACCTATTATTGCCCAATCGGCAGTTCAAGTTGTTGAAGGTGACCGTGAGGCAACAGAAACGGCCATTCATAAGGAAGAGCATGGGCTATATACAAAAGCTTTACAGCAATTATTAAAGTAATGGATCGATGAGAGAGTTAGGTCTGAGTGCTTAATCAAAACTTAACTCTGTCCCACCAATAATAGCATGACATATTCGTGGCAAACACGATAAAAATTAGGAGGATTTCGTTGTGACTAAACGTGCATTAATCAGTGTTTCCAATAAAGATGGTATTTTAGAATTTGCAAAGGAACTAGTAGCATTAGGTTATGAAATTTTATCAACTGGTGGTACGAAAAAAATGTTACAAGACAATAATGTTGCCGTAACAGCAGTAGATGAAGTAACTAAATTCCCTGAAATTTTAGATGGTCGTGTAAAAACTTTAAATCCAATGATTCACGGTGGACTATTAGGAAAGTTTGACGATGCTTCTCATCAAGCACAAATGAATGAGCATGGAATTGAGCCAATTGAGATTGTATGTGTTAATCTTTATCCGTTTGTTGAAACAATTTCAAAGCCTAATGTAACATGGGATGACGCTATCGAAAATATTGATATCGGTGGTCCAACAATGTTACGTTCTGCAGCAAAAAACCATCAATATGTAACAGTAATTGTGGATAGCAATGACTATACGAATGTATTAGAGGAACTTAAAGCTAATGGTGCTACGACAATTGAAACACGTCGTAAGTTAGCTGCAAAAGTTTTCCGTCACACAGCCGCTTATGATTCATATATATCAAACTACTTAACAGAAGAAGAGTTCCCAGAGAGCTTAACAATGACATATGAATTAAAACAAAACTTACGCTATGGTGAAAATCCTCATCAAAAAGCAGCGTTCTATCAAAAACGTCTAGGCTCAGATTTTTCATTAGCTTATGCTACGCAATTACATGGTAAAGAATTATCATACAACAATATTCAAGACGGTAATGCCGCATTGCAAATTGTCAAAGAGTTTGAAATGCCTGCAGCAGTAGCTGTAAAGCACATGAACCCTTGTGGTGTTGGAACGGGCGCAACATTAGAAGAAGCGTTTGATAAAGCGTATGAAGCAGATCAAACATCTATTTTCGGTGGTATTATTGCTTTAAATATGGAAGTAGATGCAGCAACTGCTGAAAAATTAAGCCATATCTTCTTAGAAATTATCATCGCACCAGCTTTCTCTCAAGAAGCACTTGATATTTTAACGAAGAAGAAAAATATTCGCTTATTAACAATTCCTTTCGAGCAAGCAAAACAAGACAAATTCAATGTTGTATCAGTTGAAGGTGGTCTTCTTGTACAAGAACCAGATCGCTACGGTTTTTCTAATGCAGATATTAAAGTTGTTACAGACCGTGAACCAACAGCACAAGAATGGGAAGCATTACAACTTGGCTGGGCAGTTGTGAAGCACGTTAAATCTAACGCTATCGTTGTGACAGATTCTCAAATGACACTTGGCGTTGGTGCTGGTCAAATGAACCGTGTTGGAGCAGCTAAAATCGCATTTGAGCAAGCGGGCGAAAAAGCAAAAGGTGCAGCATTAGCATCAGATGCATTCTTCCCAATGAGCGATACTGTAGAAGCAGCTGCAGCGGCTGGTATTACAGCCATTATTCAACCAGGTGGCTCTATCAAAGATCAGGATTCAATCGATAAAGCGAATGAATACGGCATTGCGATGGTATTCACTGGCGTACGTCATTTCAAGCACTAAAATATCCAAAAACTAGACCGAGATGGCAACATCTCGGTCTTACGCACAAAGAGGAGGATTCCCTAAAATGAAAGTATTAGTCATTGGAAGCGGCGGTCGAGAACATGCTATCGCCAAACAATTTAGTATTTCACCATCTGTTAATAAAGTATTTGTAGCACCTGGTAATGATGGCATGAGGGGCGATGCGGAAATCGTTGCTATTGATACTATGGATTTTGCAGGTCTTGCACAATTTGCAAAAGAAAATGCAGTAGATTTAACCTTTGTAGGACCTGAGCAACCACTTGCTGAAGGCATCGTTGATTTCTTTACTGCCCGTGGCTTACGAGCATTTGGTCCAACAAAGGCAGCAGCACAAATCGAAAGCAGTAAATCGTACGCGAAAGATATTATGAATAAATATAATATCCCAACAGCAGCCCATGAAACGTTTACTGAAGCTGCAAAGGCTATAGCCTATATTAAAGAGCAAGGTGCACCAATCGTTATCAAAGCAGATGGGTTAGCAGCTGGTAAAGGTGTAGTTGTCGCAATGACAGAAGACGAAGCAATTGAAGCAGTAGAAGATATGATTGGGAACCAACGTTTTGGTGAATCCTCTTCTCGTGTTGTCATTGAAGAATTCCTAGATGGGGAAGAATTCTCCTTTATGTCATTTGTCCATAAAGGTCAGATTTATCCAATGGTGATTGCTCAAGACCATAAACGTGCTTATGATGGCGATAAAGGACCAAATACAGGTGGTATGGGAGCCTATTCACCAGTACCTCAAATCTCGCAAGAAGTAGTGGATGATGCATTTAAGACGGTTGTTGAACCGACCGTGAAAGGTATGGAGGCAGATGGTGAATCGTTTACAGGGATTTTATATGCAGGTTTGATTTTAACGAAAAATGGTCCAAAAGTGATTGAGTTTAATGCACGCTTTGGAGATCCTGAAACGCAAGTAGTTTTACCACGTATGACATCTGATTTTGGTGCATTTATGACAGCCTTGATGGATGAAAAGCCATTTGATCTGCAATGGTCCGAAGAAGCAATGCTAGGCGTAGTAATTGCTGCTGAAGGTTATCCAGGGGACGTTGAAAAAGGAAATGCATTACCTAACCTAGAGGCTCTATCAGCTTCACACGCGGTATTCCATGCGGGTACAAAGTCTGTAGATGAAAACTTTATTGGTAACGGTGGCCGAGTTTTATTAGTAGGAGCAAAGGCATCTACTTTAAAAGAAGCACAAGAAAAAGTATACGCAGGTATTGCAACTGAAAAATGGAACAATTTCTTCTACCGCAAAGATATCGGTTGGCGCACATTTAAATAATAGTTGTGTAACTATAGAGTTATAATTGCCCGATAAAATTTGTTTTCATTTTACTTAAGCTTATCACTATAGCGTGGGGTTGATTTCCGTTCCGACTGGGCGCTTTGTTGCTGCCGCTACGTTAGCACTACGCTTTCGCACAGAGCAAAGCTTCCTGGGGGCGTCCGATGAGCCGCTTGGGGCAACAGGATGTTGGTCACGAAGGCGTTATCACAGGACGTGATGACTTTAGCCTTCGTTCCCCTATATGCTCGCTCCAGGGTCTCGGGCCAACACGATGTTGGTCACGAAGGCGTTATCACAGGACGTGATGGTTTTAGCCTTCGTTCCTCTATCCGCTGATCCCCAAGGAGTCGCCCAGTCTCCACTCCAATCAACTTATATACAAAGCATATGTTTTAATAAATGTCGTCTCAAACTTTTAGTATAAATCTAATTGGAAGAAGCTGTTTTTCCGTTGCGATCTACTAAATGATTAGTAAAATATATCAAGCGTGTTGATTAGGGAAATATAGGTTTATTATTGAGTGATAAAAGGATTTTTTTGTTGATATTTTGCAAAGTATGCCCATTTTAACTGATTGTAGCGGAGGGCTACTCGACTCCCGCGGGAAAGCGAGACAGACGAGACCCTGCACGGAGCGCAGCGGAGGAAGCGGCTCGTCGCTCGCCCGCAGGAAAGCGAGTAGCCCGTAGCGGAAATCAGAGCCTTCTAATTAATTAGGACGGATAAGAATGGTTAAACAACACACTTGAAATTAAATATTTTAATCATTCAATGAAACTTCTTATTGTTTTCAAACGTAGGATTAAAAAGGGTGAAAGCCGTCTCAACTGTACAGTTGAGACGGCTCCTTTGACTAAGAAGGATTTTGAGCTTTATTTGTAGAATTTTTACTTTCTGAGGAATTTTGATTTGAAGTGCTGGAGTCAGATTGCTTTGATGCAGTTGCATTTGATCCTGACGTATTTCCAGATATAACAGAGGAGAAATCCTTCATGAGTTTACCGATTTGTTCAGATGACATAGAATTTTGGCCGCTGAACATACTTTGCATAGAAGAGTTGCCGGTGCTATTGTTGCTGTTGCTCATAGAGCTCTCCATAGTAGAGCACAGTAAAGCTTTCGTTGGGCAATACTTAAAGATACCCTCAGCCATTTTAAAGGCACCAAATGCAATCATCAATCGACCTTTCGTACATTCAGGATTTCTTGAGACTTTAGCGATACCAAATGCCGTTAAACTTACACCCATGGCAAAGCGACAAAAGGCATTTTTTTCGCTTAAATTCGATTCTTGCATCATAATATTTCCTCCTTTAGTCATTGTGGAAAAAATAAAGCGGGGTGCACTTTGTTTTATGAAAGTGCTGTGTTACGATTGAAACAAGATGATTGCATAAAGCATTAATTTTATGACAAAAAGCGTTTATGCAGTAGTAGTATGTGATTTCGCGTAGGATTTACACAATGAAATTTTACGTAATTTAGGAAGGGGCGAATAGAATGGATCCAGTATGGAAAATTACAGAATTACGTCAACAATTAGCTGTAATTGATGGAAAAAAAGCACCGGATATTGTATTAAAAAATGCACGTTATTTACATAGCATGCTCAAACAATGGATAGTAGGGAACATTTGGATTTTAGGAGATCGTATTGTCTATGCTGGTGATAGAATGCCTCCGTTATTAGAAGGGACCGAAGTGGTCGATTGTATGAATAAAACCATTGTACCAGGATATATTGAGCCGCATGTTCATCCGTTCCAGTTATACCATCCGCAATCTTTTGCAGATTTTTGTGGACAACTTGGAACTACAGCTTTTATTTCAGATAATTTAAGCTTCGTTTTATCTTTAGAAAATAAGAAAGCGTTTTCAATACTGGATGATTTGAAAAAGCTACCGTTTTCATTTTATTGGTGGACTCGTTTTGATTCGCAAACTGAAATGGAACAGGAGGAAGAGATTTTTTCTAATACGTCCATTTTAGAATGGTTGGAACGAGATGATGTTTTACTTGGAGGAGAATTAACGGGCTGGCCAAGGTTGTTACATGGTGATGACCAAATGCTCTATCGCATGCAAATGGCTAAGGGCTACGGGAAAAAAATAGAAGGGCATTTCCCTGGTGCATCTGAACGAACTTTAGCACGTATGAAGCTACTTGGTGCAGATGGTGATCATGAAGCTATGACAGTGGAAGAAGTAGAACGACGTATTATGCAAGGATATGCTGTAACGCTACGTCATTCTTCAATACGTCCAGACCTACCAGATCTATTAAAGGGAATAGTTGAAAAAGAACTACCTATTTTTGATCATTTAATGATGACAACAGATGGTTCACCACCTTCTTTTCATGAGGATGGTGTAATGGATAAATGTATTCAAGTAGCTTTAGATGCAGGTGTAGCGCCAATAGATGCTTATCAAATGGCTTCCTATAATGTGGCACGTTATTATAATATGTCCAACTTACATGGCTTTATCGCAACAGGTCGATTTGCCTCCCTAAATATTTTACAAGATGAATGGCATCCAGTTCCTGAGAGCGTACTTTCGAAGGGTGTTTGGTTAAAACGCAATGGAGAACAAGTGCAAAAACTTGCTGAAATTGATTATTCAGCGTTACCTGCATTTGACTTAGATTTTTCATTAACATCTCATGATTTTCAATTCTCGATGCCGTTTGGAATTGAGTTAGTAAATGATGTTATTACGAAACCATATAACTCATTAATTACTAGAGAAGGGCAGCTTGCAGATCATGATGAATGTTATTTAATGCTTATGAATAGAGATGGCAATTGGCATGTTAACACGATGATTAAAGGTTTTGCTACTAGTGTTCAAGGGTTTGCCTCATCTTATTCGAATACAGGCGATATTTTACTGATCGGAAAAAATAAAGACGATATGATCAAAGCCTTTGAGGAAATGAAGGCAATGCGTGGTGGTATTGTCCTTGTTGAAAAAGGTGAAGTAATTGCTACCGTTCCTTTAACAATTGGCGGTCTTTTATATGATGGAGATGTGAAGGAACTAGCAGAAAAAGAGAAGTTCTTAAAGCAAGCATTAGCAGAACGTGGTTACCACTTAGGAGACGCAATTTATTCTTTACTATTCTTACAATCGACACATTTACCATATATCCGTATAACGCCAAAAGGGATTTTTGATGTTATGAAGAATAAGTTATTATTACCAGCAGTGATGCGTTAATTGAAGTTTCCCTATGGTAGATGTAATTGATAAAAGGAGAGTAATGCTTGTGTTCAAATCGAAGAAACTATTTATCGCAATGGCTTTTAGCACCTTATTGATAGGAGGATGTTCAAAAGATTCGTCGGAAGTGAAGAAAGATGATACGAGCAAGGTTGACGATGGAACTGCTATTGAAGAGCCTGTTCAAGAAGGAGCGTTTGTTGCTCCGTTAACAGGTGAAGCTGTGAAGGAAGAAATTACACAACGTCCAATTATTGTTACCGTTAATAATCACCCGAAAGCACGTCCACAATCAGGAATAGAAGCGGCAGATATCATTTATGAAATGCTGGCAGAAGGCAATGTTACGCGTTTATTAGCAGTTTATCAAAGTGAACTGCCAGAAAATGTAGGGCCTGTTCGTAGTGCTCGATCTTATTTTGTTGATCTTGCAAAAAGCTATGGTGCATTTTACGTAGCACATGGTTATAGCCCAGAGGCAAAATCGATGCTTACTAATAATGTAGTCGACAATATAAATGGTATGGATTATGATGGCACACTTTTTAAGCGTTCAAAAGACCGTGTTGCTCCACACAACTCGTATATTACGTCTGAAAATATAGTAAATGGAGCGGAAAAAGTGGGCGCTTCAATGAGTTACCATGAAAAAGTACATGAGGCTTTTTATGAACCCGATGAACGTGGTAAAATAGGCAATGAAACAAGTCGAGTGGACATTTACTACGGAAATAGTGAGTATTTCCATAATTCGTATTTGTATGATAAGCAAAGTAATCGTTATGGACGACAATCGGCTGGCGTTGACACAAAGGATATGTTAACAGGCGATACATTATCATTTTCAAATGTTCTATTTTTTGAAATGAAACATCGAACGATTGATAATGAGGGGCGCCAAGATATTGATTTAACTTCTGGTGGAAATGCGTATGTATTTCAAAATGGCTATATGAGAGAAGTCAAATGGGCTAATATTGATGGAATACCAATGGCTGTAGAAGAGTCTGGGGAGCTTGTGAAGTTAGTACCAGGGAAGTCTTGGATTCATTTCGTACCAACTTCACCAGGGTTACAAGCAATGGTGAAAACGCAGCCTTAAAGGGAGGAAGATTGCATGCAAATCGAAAAAATTCGAGGGCATCAAACAGATCAATTATTTAAAGCAGTGTTAGAGCTGAAAGACATCGAAGAATGCTATAAATTTTTTGATGATTTATGTACGATTAGTGAAATTCAATCGCTGGCACAACGCTTTGAGGTTGCGCATTTACTACGTTTAAAGAAAACCTACGAATCCATTAAAAAGGAAACAGGTGCAAGTACAGCAACTATTTCGCGTGTACGTCGTTGCTTTGATTACGGGAATGATACATATGATGAAATGTTAGGTCGTTTGTATCCAGATGAAAAGCCGTTTCAAGCACCAAAAGAATAGTAGGTAAAGGGGCTGGGTAGAGTTTTTACCCAGTCTTTTTCATTTTTTTGTAGACAGTCATAAGCTATACTTGTAAACGAATAGATAGAAAATGATAGGTGGTAAAATAGATGGATTATTTAGAATGGAGACATGTGTTCAAGCTAGACCCAGCTAAAGATATTTCAGATGAGGCACTAGAAAAAATTTGTGAATCAGGTACAGATGTTATTATAGTTGGCGGAACAGACGGTGTAACTTTAGATGGTGTATTAGATTTACTTGTTCGTGTAAGACGCTTTGAAGTACCAATAGCGCTTGAAATTTCTGCGATTGATTCAGTAACACCAGGTTATGACTATTATTTCATTCCAACTGTGTTGAATAGTGACGATCCAAAGTGGATTAAAAATTTACACCATGAAGCCATTAAAGAATATGGAGATATTATGGTATGGGATGAACTAGTCGCTGAAGGTTATTGTATTTTAAACCCGAATTGTAAAGTAGCGGAAGTAACGAATGCGAAAACTGATTTATCTATTGATGATGTTGTTGCCTACGCACGTATGGCTGAAAATTTCTTTAGACTACCTGTATTTTATGTAGAGTATAGCGGTACTTATGGGGATATTGAGGTTGTAAGTGCTGTGAAAAATGAACTGAAAAATACGCGACTGTTTTACGGTGGCGGTATTACATCTGCTAAGCAAGCAGCAGAAATGGCAAAATATGCAGATACAGTAGTAGTTGGTAATATTATTTACGAAGATTTAAAAGCTGCACTTGCGACTGTTAAGGCTGTAAAAAATAATATATAATGTAAGAACAAATGTTTGTAAGGCGGTGCGGAATGGAGCAGTTAACGAAAAACTTATTAGCAGGTATGAATCCTGAGCAGGAAAATGCGGTTAAAACAACTGAGGGACCGCTTCTAATTATGGCGGGTGCTGGATCAGGGAAGACACGTGTATTGACACATCGTATAGCATACTTAGTAATTGAAAAAGAAGTATACCCATCAAAGATTTTAGCAATTACATTTACAAATAAAGCTGCACGTGAAATGCGTGAGCGTATAGATGGCATACTAGGTAACGGAACTGGCGATAGTATGTGGGTATCGACATTCCACTCAATGTGTGTGCGTATTTTACGACGTAATATCGATCAGCTTGGAATATCACGTAACTTTTCAATTTTAGATTCTACTGATCAGCTATCAGTTATTAAAAATGTTATGAAGGATGAAAATATTGATACTAAGCGTTTTGAACCTCGTGCGATTTTAAATGCGATTAGTTCAGCAAAAAACGAATGTAAAAATGCGGACGATTATGCAGGTCAAATAAATGAAAATAATCCTTACGAAAAAACGATTGCACGTGTTTATAAAGGTTATGAAAAAAGATTACGTCGCAATCAATCACTCGATTTTGATGATTTAATTATGACAACTATTACATTATTCAATCGTGTACCAGAAGTGCTTGAATACTATCAAAACAAATTCCAATATATTCATGTAGATGAATATCAAGATACGAATAAATCCCAATATTTACTCGTTCAGTTGCTTGCCAAGAAATTTAAAAATATTTGTGTTGTAGGTGATTCAGACCAATCGATTTATCGTTGGCGTGGTGCGGATATTGGTAATATTCTTTCATTCGAAAAGGATTATCCAAATGCTAAGGCCATTATGCTTGAGCAAAATTATCGTTCAACAAAACGCATCCTACAAGCGGCAAATGACGTCATTCAAAATAATACAACACGTTATCCAAAAGAACTGCGTACAGAAAATGCAGAGGGTGAAAAAATCGTGTTGTACAAATCGTATAACGAGCAAGAGGAAGCGCAATTCGTTGTACAAACAATTCAACAGCTTATTCAAAAAGAAAATCGTACGTTTGATGACTTTGCGATACTATATCGTACAAATGCTCAGTCCCGTGTGATGGAGGAAGTGCTTGTTAAGTCCAATATGGCTTATCAAATAGTTGGTGGTACTAAGTTCTATGATCGTAAAGAGATTAAGGATTTACTTGCCTACTTACGCCTTATTGCCAATAATGATGATGATTTATCACTCGCACGTGTTATTAATGAGCCAAAGCGTAGTATCGGTGCAACTTCCTTTGAAAAAATGGCGCGCTATGCGATTGAACAGGAGCGCTCTATTTTTGATGCCATGAATGATCTTGTATTCATGGGTCTTTCAGGGAAGGCTGCTAATTCAGCTGAGCAATTTTATGCAATGATTAAAGGCTTTACAGAGATGCAAGAATATTTATCGGTGACAGAAATTGTAGAGCAGGTCATTGACAAATCTGGTTATCGAGCAATGCTACAAAATGAAAAGACGATTGAAGCGGAAAGCCGCTTAGAAAATATTGAAGAGTTTTTATCAGTAACAAAGGCTTTTGAAGAGCGTAGTGATGATAAAAGCTTAATTGCCTTTTTAACTGATTTAGCGCTAATTGCAGATATTGATGCACTTGATAAAGATGACACATCGAAGGGCAACATTATTTTAATGACAATGCATGCTGCAAAGGGCTTAGAATTCCCTATTGTCTTTATCATTGGAATGGAGGAAAATATCTTCCCGCATTCCCGTTCACTTGATGATATGGATGAAATGGAAGAAGAAAGACGATTAATGTATGTCGGCGTGACACGTGCAGAGGAACGCTTATATTTAACGAGTGCGCAAAGTCGTACGATTTTTGGTCGTTCTAGTTACAACAATGTGTCGCGTTTCTTAAGTGAAATTTCGGAAGATATTACAGAATCAATTTCCAAAGGTGGTTCGAAGCCTGAAGTTCCGTTTGCCTCTAGTAATCGTTCAGCAGGCGGCTATCAAAAACGTACTCTTGGAGCGGTTCAGAAAACACAGCCTGCAACTGCTCGTTTACAAACAACCGGTGGAGACCAATTTGGCTGGAAGGCTGGAGACAAAGCGATCCATAAAAAATGGGGAACAGGTATGGTTGTTAGTGTAAAAGGTGAGGGTGATAGTACAGAGCTAGATATTGCCTTTCCACAACCTATTGGTATTAAGCGATTACTAGCACAATTTGCACCTATTGAAAAAGGGTAAGCGGAGGAACTTAAATGAACGAAATTGAACAGCGCGTTGTGGAGTTAAATAAATTATTACACGAATACGGTCATGCCTATTACGTGTTGGATAAACCTGTCGTAGCAGATAGTGTTTATGACCAATTATTACATGAGCTTATTGCATTAGAGGAAGCGAATCCGTCACTTATTTACCTAGATTCACCTACGCAGCGTGTAGGCGGGGCAGTGGTAGAAGGCTTTAAGAAGGTGACTCACGATTACCCGATGCTAAGTCTATCAAACGCTTTTAATGAAGAAGACTTACGTGAATTTGACCGTAAAGTACGTCAAGCAATCGGTGATAACTTTTCCTATGTTTGCGAGCTGAAAATTGATGGTCTTGCCATTTCATTAAAATACGAAAATGGCGTTTTTGTACAAGGAGCAACGCGAGGAGACGGTGTTGTAGGGGAAGATATTACAGCAAATTTAAAAACGATTCGAGCAATACCTCTTCGATTGAAGGAACCACTTACAATTGAAGTACGTGGTGAGGCATATATGCCTAAAAAATCATTTGAAAAATTAAATACCCTACGTGCTGAAAATGGAGAGGAATTATTCGCTAATCCACGAAATGCAGCTGCCGGCTCTTTACGCCAGTTAGATCCTAAAATAGCAGCGAGTCGTCAACTATCAACCTTTATTTATGCAATTGGGGGAGATGGCGAGGCATACGGTATTGACGGTCATGCAGAGATGCTCGATTATTTAGAAGGACTAGGCTTCCCATCAAACAAAGAGCGTCAACGCTGCTCAACAATTGAAGATGTACTAGCCTTTATCGAAAAATGGACTGAAAATCGTCCGAATTTAGCCTATGAAATTGACGGTATTGTTATTAAGGTGGATCGCTATGCGCAACAGGATGAGCTTGGTTATACAGCAAAGAGTCCACGTTGGGCAATTGCTTACAAATTCCCTGCTGAGGAAGTAGTGACAACATTACTTGATATTGATTTAACGGTTGGTCGTACAGGTGTTGTTACACCAACTGCTATTTTATCGCCTGTTCAAGTGGCAGGTACGACAGTTCAACGTGCGTCATTACACAATGAGGATTTAATTCGAGAAAAAGATATTCGACTAGGTGATTCAGTCATTATCCGAAAAGCTGGAGATATTATTCCTCAAGTTGTAGGTGTAATACTAGAACAGCGCCCTGAGGACTCAGTGCCATATGTAATGCCTGAAAGTTGTCCAGTTTGTGATAGCGAGCTTATTCGTATCGAAGGAGAAGTGGCATTACGCTGTGTAAATCCGGCATGTTTTGCACAAATTGCGGAGAGCATTAAATATTTCGTATCGCGTAATGCTATGAATATTGACGGTCTTGGTGATAAAGTCGTTGAGCAATTATTACGTGCAGATTTAATTCATGATATTTCTGATCTGTATCACTTAACTGTAGAACAGCTTGTCGGGCTTGAGCGTATGGGAGAAAAATCAGCGACGAATTTAGTGAGTGCTATTCAGGCTTCCAAAGAAAATTCGATGGAGCGTTTACTAATTGGATTAGGGATACGACATGTTGGCGAAAAAGCAGCAAAAATTGTTTCAGAGGAGTTTGAAACGATGGAAGCAGTGATGGCAGCAACAGAGGAGCAACTAGTGGCGATTCATGAAATTGGCGATAAAATGGCTTCATCGCTTGTCGAGTATTTTTCAAATGAGGATGCACGTGCAGTCATTGGACGCCTTGCTGAAGTAGGTGTCAATATGACATATAAAGGTAAAAAGATAGAAGTAGCTGTTGGGGATAATCCTTTTGCGGGCAAAACAATCGTATTAACTGGTAAACTTGAGCAATTGACACGTAACGAAGCAAAGGCGAAAATAGAAGAGTTAGGTGGTATTGTTTCAGGCAGTGTCAGCAAAAAAACTGATCTTGTCATTGCAGGAGCAGATGCGGGTTCTAAACTAGCAAAAGCCGAGCAATTAGGTATTGAAGTTTGGAATGAAGATAGCCTGATCGAACAGCTTAACCTCGTAAAATAATGGGAAATATCAGACTCGTCACCAAAAGTTGTGGATGACATTTGTTAAAATGTATACTTTATATAAGTTGATTGGAGTGGAGACTGGGCGACTCCTTGGGGATCAGCAATAGAGGAACGAAGGCTAAAATCATCACGTCCTGTGATAACGCCTTCGTGACCAACATCGTGTTTGGCCCGAGACCCTGCAGCGCTAGCGGATGTTTTCTGTGCGAAAGCGAAGCGTCAGCAACAACAAATGTTTTCTGTAGCGAAAGCAAAGCAGCAGCTACAAAGCGCCCAGTCGGAACAGAAATCAACCACACGTTATGGTGATGAGCCAAATATTATAGTAAAGTATGATGAAGTCATACCCACTTGGTGGAGAATAGAGGCATTATATATATGTCTCTTTCTGCCCATAGGTAGGGTATGAACAATTCGTCGAGCAGAATTTGGTTTACAGTAAAGGAGTATAAAAATAATGAAGTCATTTCGACTCATTCCAGCAATTGTCGCTGCTGCAATGCTAGTCGGCTGTGTGCCTTCTAATAAGAAGGAAACAGAGCTTACACAGGAGACGCAACAGGAAAAAGCGGAAACAACGATTATTCCAAGCATACAGATTGATGATTCATACTATAGAACGCTAACACCTTATAAACAAAGTGCTAGCAGAGGATTAGTAGTTTCAAATATCTTTACGAAATATGATATGAAGGAAGTAGAAACAGGTTTAATGCGACTTTCTCAAAATGAGTTTGACACAGAAAACTACTTCTTCCAAGAGGGGCAATATTTAGCGGAAAGCACAGTGACAGATTGGCTTGCACGTAGTTCACAAACGAAGGAAGGTTTAAATCCTCCAACGACGGACTCAATGCCAGCAGAAGAACGTGCAACTAAGGCCCCAATCTATTTATCACATATTGTTGAGCAAAATTATTTAACAAAAACTAGTGATAATAAAGTGAAATTAGGCGGTATTTCGATAGGACTTTCCTTAAACTCTATTTATTACTATCAAAAAGAAAAATATGGAGAGTACTATGAGCAACCAATTCCGGAGGCAAAACTCATTGAGCAAGGAAAGAAAATGGCCGCTGAAATTGTATCCCGCCTAAGAACTCGTGATGAATTGAAAGATATACCGATTGTAGTAGGCTTGTTTAAACAAAAAGCTCGCAATGACATTATTCCAGGAACGTATTTTAGCTATGGCGTAGCAAAAGCAGGACAAAACGACGTAGCTAATTGGAAAGGTATCGACGAAGAATATGTATTATTCCCAACGAGTGAATCACAGGATGTATACAGAGATGTTAGCAATAACTTTAAGAATTTTAAACAAGATGTAGATAAATACTTTTCTAATTATACTAGTGTAATAGGAACAGGCTTCTATCAAGATAAAAAAATTCAAAAGCTAACGATTGAAGTGCCAATCCAATTCTACGGCAAGTCTGAAATAATAGGCTTTACTCAATATTTAACAGGTGTTTTGATCAATCAATTTGATAACATCAATGTTGAAGTAAATATTACCTCAATAAATGGTCCAGAGGCATTGATCGTAAAGAATGCCAGCGAAAAGGAACCATACGTCCATATCTATTAAAATATAGTCAGCCTCGCGCTGACTATATTTTTTATGGGAAGAAAAATGAGTTCGTTGGAAGAATTAATCAGAGTGTTGGATAGACTCTTTAGAGTGAAAGCGACGGATAGATACCCGGAGCGACGGATAAAGTCTACGAATCGACGGAAAGAAACAAGAGCGACGGATAGCCCTGCCGAAGAGACGGATAGAAAAGGGAAAGCGACGGAAAGATTCGTCAGAGCGACGGATAAAGTCTTCGAAAAGACGGAAAGAAACAAGAGCGACGGATAGTCCCGCCGAAGAGACGGATAGAAAAGCGAAAGCGACGGAAAGATTCGTCAGAGCGACGGATAAAGTCTTCGAATCGACGGAAAGAAACAAGTGCGACGGATAGTCCCGACGAAGAGACGGATAGAAAAGCGAAAGCGACGGAAAGATTCGTCAGAGCGACGGATAGATTCGTCAGGGCGACGGATAAAGTCTACGAATCGACGGAAAGAAACAAGAGCGACGGATAGCCCTGCCGAAGAGACGGATAGAAAAGCGAAAGCGACGGAAAGATTCGTCAGAGCGACGGATAAAGTCTTCGAATCGACGGAAAGAAACAAGAGCGACGGAAAGCCCCGCCGAAGAGACGGATAGAAAAGCGAAAGCGACGGATAGATTCGTCAGGGCGACGGATAAAGTCTACGAATCGACGGAAAGAAACAAGAGCGACGGATAGCCCCACCGAAGAGACGGATAGAAAAGCGAAAGCGACGGAAAGATACCCCGGAGCGACGGATAAAATCTTCGAATCGACGGAAAGAAACAAGAGCGACGGATAGTCCCGCCGAAGAGACGGATAGAAAAGCGAAAGCGACGGAAAGATTCGTCAGAGCGACGGATAAAGTCTTCGAATCGACGGAAAGCCTCCCTGTCTCAAGAGCGCAGCACACAACCCATGCCCTACTCCTGAAAAGCGAAGTCTATATGAAGGACTCGAAAAGCAGTCCCTAAAGACAACACTTCGTCATAGTAGTGAAAGTTTCTTTATTTTTGGTGAAAGTTGTGATTTTTAATATGAAAAATGTTATGATTACTTGCATGGTTAACTTTATTCAACCCTATTGTTATCGATAAAAACAATGAATTGAGTGAGTATTCGGAGGTGTGAAAAATGGCAAAATTAACAAAAGAAGAAGTTAAACACGTTGCAAATTTAGCACGTCTTGCAATTACGGAAGAGGAAGCAGAGAAATTTGCTGAACAGCTTGGTAAAATTACAGACTTCGCAGAGCAACTAAACGAGTTAGATACAACGAATGTTGAACCAACAACTCATGTTTTACCATTAGTAAACGTAATGCGTGAAGATGTGGCAACAAAAGGCTTAGACCGTGAAGTAATGATGTTAAACGTAAAAGAACAAGAAGATGGTCAAGTAAAAGTACCAGCTATCATGTAATACTAAAACATAGGAGGATTCCTCATGACGTTATTTGAACGTTCAGCAAAGGAGCTACAAGCTGACATTAAAGCGGGTAACCTAACAATCGCTGATTTAACAAAAGAAGCATACGAACGTGTGGCAAAGCTTGACGGCGATGTACAAGCTTTCCTTGCTTCAAACGAAGAAAAAGCAACTGCACAAGCAGCTGAAATGGATAAAGTGCCATTTGAAGAGCGTGGACCACTTTTTGGTCTCCCTATCGGTGTTAAAGACAACATCGTGACAGAAGGTTTAGAAACAACTTGTGCTTCTAAAATTCTAGAAGGCTTTATGCCAATTTATGATGCAACAGTAGTTAAAAAGCTACGCGAAGCTGGTATGGTCACTATCGGTAAATTAAACATGGACGAGTTTGCAATGGGTTCTTCAAATGAAAACTCGTACTATAAAACAACAAAAAATCCATGGAATTTAAACCATGTACCAGGTGGATCTTCAGGTGCGTCTGCAGCAGCAGTAGCAGCAGGTGAAGTACCATTCTCACTTGGTTCTGATACAGGTGGTTCAATCCGTCAACCAGCAGCATATTGCGGTGTTGTAGGGATGAAGCCTACATATGGTCGTGTATCTCGCTTTGGTCTAGTTGCATTTGCATCTTCTTTAGATCAAATCGGACCAATTACACGTAATGTTGAAGATAACGCCCTTTTACTTGAAGCAATCGCAGGATTAGATGCAAACGATTCAACTTCTGCAGACGTAGAAGTACCAAACTACGCAGCAGCCCTTACAGGTGACGTAAAAGGCTTACGTATCGCTGTGCCAAAAGAATTCCTTGGTGAAGGTGTTGGCGAAGCAGCACGACAATCAGTGCTTGAAGCATTAGAAGTATTAAAAGGCTTAGGTGCTACAGTAGAAGAAGTATCACTTCCTCATTCGAAATACGCACTTGCAGCATACTATATTCTTTCTTCTTCTGAAGCGTCTTCTAACCTTTCTCGTTTTGATGGGATCCGTTATGGTTTCCGTGCAGAAAATGTTAATAATTTGATGGACCTTTATAAAGAAACACGTGCACAAGGCTTTGGCGATGAAGTAAAACGTCGTATCATGCTTGGTACTTACTCGCTAAGTGCAGGTACGTATGATGCTTACTACAAAAAAGCTCAACAAGCACGTACACTTATCAAAGCAGACTACGACAAAGTATTTGAAGACTTTGACGTAATTATTGGACCAACTTCTCCAACACCAGCATTCAAAATTGGTGAAAACGTCGATGATCCAATGACGATGTATGCAAATGATATTTTAACGATTCCTATGAACTTAGCTGGTGTGCCAGCCATCTCAATCCCATGTGGTATTGAAAATGGTCTACCACTAGGCCTACAAATTATCGGTAAATATTTCGATGAAGCAACAATTTACCGTGTAGCTCATGCTTTTGAACAAGCAACGGAGTTCCATAAACAAGTTCCTCAAATTTGGGAGGGAAAATAACATGAACTTTGAAACAGTCATTGGTTTAGAAGTACACGTTGAGTTAAAAACGAACTCAAAAATCTTCTCACCAGCACCAGCTCATTTTGGTGCTGAACCAAATACAAATACTACAGTTATCGACCTAGGCTATCCTGGTGTCCTACCTGTACTTAATAAAAATGTTGTAGATTTCGCAATGCGTGCAGCACTTGCACTAAATATGGAAATCGAACAAGAAACAAAATTTGACCGTAAAAACTACTTCTATCCAGATAATCCGAAAGCTTATCAAATTTCTCAATTTGATAAGCCAATCGGTAAAAACGGCTGGGTTGATATCGAAGTAGATGGTTATACAAAACGTATTGGTATTACACGTCTTCATATGGAAGAAGATGCTGGTAAACTGTCTCACAGTGGCGACCACTCTTTAGTTGACTTTAACCGTCAAGGTACACCACTTGTAGAAATCGTTTCTGAGCCAGATATTCGCACACCAAACGAAGCGTATGCGTATCTTGAAAAAGTAAAATCAATCATCCAATATGCAGATGTTTCAGACTGTAAAATGGAAGAGGGATCTTTACGTTGTGATGCCAACATCTCAATCCGCCCATACGGTCAAGAAGAATTCGGTACGAAAACAGAGCTTAAAAACCTGAACTCTTTCAACTATGTTCGCCGTGGTTTAGAGCACGAAGAATTACGCCAAGCTGATGTCCTTCTTTCAGGTGGGGTAATTGATCAAGAAACTCGTCGTTTCGATGAAAAAACAGGTAAAACAATTCTTATGCGTGTGAAAGAAGGAACAGATGATTATCGTTACTTCCCAGAGCCAGACTTAGTTCGTCTATCAATCGATGATGAATGGTTAGAACGAGTAAAATCAGAAATTCCAGAGCTACCAGATGCTCGTAAAAAACGCTATGTTGAAGAATTAGGCTTAACACCATATGATGCAGGAGTTCTTGTTATTTCAAAAGAAATCTCAGACTTCTTCGAGGCAATGGTAGCTAAAGATGCGGATGCAAAGCTTTCAGCAAACTGGCTTATGGGTGATGTTTCTGCCTATCTAAACGCAGAACAAAAAGACCTTAAAGATACTGCATTAACACCAGAAAACCTTGCAGAAATGGTGAAATTAATCACTGACGGTACAATTTCTTCTAAGATCGGTAAAAAAGTATTTGCTGAATTAGTAGAAAAAGGCGGTTCTGCAGGAGAAATCGTTAAAGCAAAAGGTTTAGTTCAAATTTCTGATGAAGGTGCATTACTTGCTATCGTTACAGAAGTTCTAGACAACAATGCACAATCAATCGAAGACTTCAAAAACGGTAAGGATCGCGCTATCGGCTTCTTAGTTGGTCAAATTATGAAAGCTACTAAAGGTCAAGCGAACCCACCAATGGTCAATAAATTATTACAACAAGAAATTGCAAAACGTTAATTGCAATTACAATAGAAGGCCAAGAGAGCAAATTCGTTTTCTTGGCTTTTTATTTTAAAAAATATACATACAAAAGACTCTTTGGGGTATCTATAACAAGATAAAATGCCCCCATTACCATAAAGTATCAACAGGTAGTAGTTTAGAAAGGTTACATATTGACCTTTCCGAAGTGGAGTTATATTAAAAAACGGCTCATTGAACTTAATTTTATGGTTCATCACCAAAAGTTGTGGATGACTTTTGTTAAAACGTCTACTATGTAAATAAGTTGATTGGAGTGGAGGCTGGGCGACTCCTTGGGGATTAGCGATAGAGGAACGAAGGCTAAAACCATCACATCCTGTGATAACGCCTACGTGACCAACATCGTGTTGGTCCGAGACCCTGGAGCGAGCATATAGGGGAACGAAGGCTAAAGTCATCACGTCCTGTGATAACGCCTTCGTGACCAACATCCTGTTGCCCCAAGCGGCTCATCGGACGCCCCCAGGAAGCTCTGCTCTGTGCGAAAGCGAAGCGACAGCAACAAATGTTTTATCTGTGCGAAAGCGAAGCGACAGCAACAAATGTTTTATCTGTGCGAAAGCGAAGCGACAGCAACAAATGTTTTATCTGTGCGAAAGCGAAGCGACAG
>NZ_JBIWFQ010000015.1:32163-129044 GCF_044763105.1 Lysinibacillus sp. NPDC096212
CAGCAACAAAGCGCCCAGCTGGAACGGAAATCAACCGTACGTTATAGTGATGATCTAATTTTATCGTAATATGACTAAAAAATACCAAATTAGCACTTAATAGTTGTCTTCAAAGAGTATTCATAGCAAAATATAGAATAGAACATAATAAAAATTTAGGAGGTCAATCAATGAAAACTGAACAACAATATTTCAATGATGCGATTTCAATTCAACAATATATGGATAATATGACGACGTTAAAAGAGGAAAGCTTCCGTATTTATGATGGCTTCGATGCGCCACTAAACGATGGCTTTATCGAACTTCTGAAGGACAAGCAACCAAAAATTTTAACAATTACTGAGGATTGGTGCGGGGACGCAATGTTAAACAATCCAGTTATTCGTCGAGTTGCAGAGGCAGCAGGGTTAGAAATGCGCGCAGTACTACGTGATGCTGATACAGATTTAATTGATCGCTATTTAACAAACGGTGGCCGTGCAATTCCAATTTATATTTTATTAGATGATGCTGGTCAGGTTGTTGGAAAATGGGGTCCACGTGCACCAGAATTACAGGAATTAGTAGTGAGTAAACGAGCTACTTTACCAGATAAAGAAGATCCTACATTTGAAGATGCACAAAAAGCGCTATATGCTGAAATTCGTGAAGAGAATATTACGAATAAATCATATTGGACATTTGTCTATGAAGATTTTAAAAAGCAAGTAACAGCTGCATTACAATAATTGTAAATCGTAAGGCTGCATGTCAGAGAATGAGGACATGCCTTGCTTTTGTTGACTATTGGAAGCTTAATGCAACATTTAAACGAATAATTCATTGAAAGAAATAGAATCTTATGAAGCAAAGAAGGTATGTTATGAAACGAGCAAGAATCATTTATAATCCTACATCTGGGCGTGAAGTGTTTAAAAAGCATCTACCAGAAGTATTGGCAAAATTAGAGGTAGCAGGCTATGAGACATCTTGTCACGCAACAACTTGTGAAGGCGATGCAACCATTGCAGCAAAAAATGCAGTTGAACGTGGCTTTGATATAATCATTGCAGTTGGTGGAGATGGCACATTAAATGAAGTTGTTTCAGGTGTCAGTCCATTTGAGAACCGACCGAAAGTGGGTCTAATTCCGATGGGCACAACAAATGACTTTGCTCGTGCTGTGCAGATTCCTCGAAATATTGAAGCTGCAGTTGACATTATTATTAAAGGTGAATCGTTGCCGGTCGATGTTGGTTTATTAAATGGGGAACGCTATTTCATCAATATTGCCGCTGGTGGGCGTATTACAGAGTTAACGTATGAAGTGCCAAGTAAAATGAAAACAATGCTAGGACAGCTTGCTTATTACTTAAAAGCAGTAGAAATGATTCCATCAATTAAAGCTTCCCACATGCGTATCGAATATGATGGCGAAGTGTTTGATGGGGATGCCATGATGTTTTTATGCGGCTTAACAAATTCAGTGGGTGGCTTTGAAAAGCTTGCACCTGACGCGAGTATTAATGATGGCTACTTTACTTTATTAGTATTGAAAAAAGTAAGCCTGCCTGAATTTATTCAGCTTGCCGCAATGGCATTAAGAGGCGAGCATTTGAATGATGATCGTGTCATTTATAAAAAGGCAAGTGTCGTAAAAGTATCTACTGAAGATGAAATACATTTAAACTTAGATGGTGAGTATGGTGGGGATGCGCCTGCTACATTTGAAAACTTAAAGCGCCATATTGAGATTTTTGTTCCACTAGAAGATATTCGTGAAGAAGACCGTATTTAATGAAATATTAGAACAGGACGCTCTCAATTTAGGAGGAAGCCTTGTTTTATGGGTGAAATCGGTAAAAAAACCTATATGTAGGGGTAATTTCCTCCTATAATTGGTATTGTGAATGAATTAAGAAAAATGTTTGGCAAATGTGCGTATATTACTTGAACAAAATTTGAAACCTTTATAATAGGCCGAAATTCCGGTCCATTATAAAGGTTTTTTTCGTTGCAATGGTGGAAAATGGAGTAGAGATAAGGGAAAGGAAGTGTTGCCTTTGTATAAGTCACAGGAAAGAAAGCTCATTTGGCTAAGCTTTGGTGTTGCAATTATCATGCTACTTTCCATACTTGGAAGAATATTTGGAGGTTAGGGGGGCAATGAAATGGTGAATGAATCAGCAGTCTTTTGGAGTAGAGCATTAACGGAACTAACTTTATCGTTCCACATTATTTATGCAACGATTGGTGTTGGAGTACCGTTAATGATCATGATCGCACAATGGACTGGGTATAAAAAGAATGATGAGCACTATATTTTAATGGCGAGACGTTGGGCACGAGGTTTTGTTATTACGGTTGCAGTCGGCGTTGTCACAGGGACAGCTATTGGCTTACAGTTATCTTTACTATGGCCGAATTTTATGCAGCTTGCCGGTCAGACAATTGCATTACCACTTTTCATGGAAACGTTTGCATTTTTCTTTGAAGCCATCTTTCTAGGCATCTACCTATATACTTGGGATCGCTTCGATAGTCAGAAGAAGCATATGCTACTGTTAATTCCGGTTGCAGTCGGTGCATCGATGTCAGCTGTGTTTATAACAATTGTCAATGCGTTTATGAATGCGCCACAAGGATTTGATATTGTGGACGGCCAACTTGTGAATATTCAACCATTTTTAGCAATGTTTAATCCAGCAATGCCGACAAAGGTAGCACATGTTCTCGTTACAGCCTATATGACATCCGCATTTGTGTTAGCAGCAATTGCAGGATACCGTATGCTTAGAGGTTCTAAGCATATATATCATAAAAAATCTTTATTACTACTTATGAAGATTGGTCTGATTTTCTCCATTGCTTCAGCAATTATTGGAGACTTTTCAGGAAAGTATTTAGCGGAATATCAGCCAGAAAAACTAGCTGCAGCTGAGTGGCATTTTGAAACGGGAGACAAAGCTTCTCTTATACTATTTGGTGTATTAGATGGGGAAGAAGTAAAATATGCTATTAAAGTACCTTATGCTTTGAGCGTTTTAGCACATAATAATCCAAATGCAGAGGTAATTGGCTTAGATCAATTTGCTGAAGAAGATCGACCACCACTATATATCCATTACCTCTTTAATCTCATGGTGTTTATCGGTATGTTCATGGCATTGGTTTCATTGGTTTATGTATGCGGGAAAGCACGTGATTGGCAGTTTATTCATTCACGTTGGTTTAGATGGATTGTTGTTGCAGGTGGACCACTTTCTATTATTGCGATTGAAGCAGGATGGTGGCTTGCTGAAGTTGGACGACAGCCTTGGATCTTATATGGATTAATGAGAACACCAGAAGGGGCCACAACGAGTGACCATGTAGATTTAATGATGTTGTTGTTTACAGGTGTGTATGCCGTATTAGCAGTAGGAAGTATGGTGGTTTTAATTCGTATGTTCAAAAAGAATCCAATTGAGCGAGAAATAGAAGATCGCCATGCTGAAAAAGGCGGTGACATCTTATGACATTAGAGATTTTAGGTATTTCAGTTTTATGGATTTTCCTATTTGGCTATGTCATTGTAGCTTCAATCGATTTTGGTGCAGGCTTTTTTAATGCCTATAGCCTACTCATCGGAAAAAATCATATTTTAACGAATATTATTAAGCGTTATTTATCACCTGTTTGGGAAGTAACCAATGTCTTTTTAGTATTCTTCTTTGTTGGGATTGTTGGATTTTTCCCACAAACAGCTTTCTATTATGGAACGATATTACTTGTCCCTGTTAGTATTTCGCTAGTGCTTCTTGCAATACGAGGCTCTTACTATGCATTTGAATCATATGGTGCACGTGGACATATCGGTTACACGCTGACGTATGGGATAGCAGGCTTGCTCATTCCAGCCTCACTCTCTGTTGTATTCGCGATTGCTGCTGGTGGCTATGTTGATATTGTTGACGGGCAACCAGTCTTAAATTACTGGACATTGTATACGAGCCCATTTGCTTGGAGTATTGTCGTGTTGAGCATTGCAGCTGTACTTTATATTTCAGCCGTGTTTTTAACTTGGTACGCTCACAAAGCAAAAGATAAAGAAGCCACGAATTTAATGAGAAGATACGCACTTGCTTGGGCGATACCCTTGATGGTGAGTGCACTCGGCATTATGTACGAAATGAAATTCATCAATCCTGAAAGTTACGATCATATGGTTAATTTATGGTGGATGTTCGCCATTTCAGCCGTATTATTTATTATTACTGTAGTGTTAATTTGGATGCGAAAAAATTACGGTCTTGCGGTTGGATTATTGATTGCTCAATTTGCAGTGGCATTCTTCGCATATGGTATTGCACAATATCCATATTTACTGTATCCGTATTTAACAATTTACGATAGCTTTACAAGTACACAAATGGCGATCGCACTCGTCATTGCGTTTATTTTAGGACTGTGTCTGCTTATTCCATCACTGTTCTTGTTGTTGAAATTATTCCTCTTCAACAAAAATTATGTGACTGGAAAAGAAGACAATCACGTATAGGAGGGATAAAATTATGGCTAGTTTTTTAATTTTTTATGCGCCATTTATAGTTGTCATCCTCGGAGTAGTTGCTGCTTTCTGGTGGGCACCTAGAGATTACCACACAGTGAGGAAAGAGGGAAAGAGTCGCGAATAGCGGCTCTTTTTTCTACTCGTATAAAGGGGAAGATGTATTTGTTAGGGTACTCGGGTAAGCAGAGCAGATTACTTTTTTTGATCAGCTTGGGGTGAGAGCGGATCACATTTGGGTCCAGCCGAGCAGTTTGGGAGCAGAGCGGATCACTTTTTGGGCTAACCCGATCACTTCCTTAATACACCCGAGCGGTTAATATTAAGCCTTGTTCTTTTTTCATCCGCCACAACATGCTACAATAAAGAGATTGAAATGGAGGATGTACGAATGTCAGCACCCGTGAAAAAGAATGACCGACTAACAGTTTATATAGAAGATTTAACACATGATGGCAATGGCGTCGCAAAGGTCGATGGCTATCCATTATTTATCCAAGGTGCACTTCCTAATGAAACGGCGGAAGTACATGTTTTAAAAACGTTAAAAAATTACGGCTTTGCGAAGGTGGCAGAAATTCTAAAACCATCACCAGACCGAGTAGATGCGCCTTGTGAATATTTCAAGCAATGTGGCGGCTGCCAATTACAGCACCTGTCTTATGAAGGGCAGTTAAAATGGAAAGAAAATATGGTGCGTAATGTCATGCAGCGCATTGGTAAAATTGATGCGTCTGTTTTACCTGTGAAAGGCATGGAAGAGCCTTGGCATTACCGTAATAAAGCACAAATACCTTTCTCCTCAAATGAAGCAGGACAAGCTATTGCTGGCTTCTATAAAACGAAGTCACATAGCATTGTGGATATGGAGCGTTGCTTAATTCAGACAGGGGAAGCGGACGCAATTCTTGCAGGTTTGAAAAAGGAATTAGCGGCAATCGGTATTCGACCATACAACGAGCAAACACATGAAGGAATGCTACGCCATGTAGTCATTCGTAAAGCACGAGCAACTGGTGAAATTATGGTTGTTCTTGTAACTAAAAAGAAAAAATTCCCGCAAAAAGAAGCTGCTGTTGCGACAATTCAGAAGCTTGTCCCGAATGTAACATCAATTATGCAAAACGTTAACAGCGACAAAACGAACGTTATTTTCGGTGATGAAACCGTAAACCTATGGGGCAAGGACGTTATTATTGATACAATTGGCGATGTTCGCTTTGAAATATCAGCTCGTTCATTTTACCAAGTAAACCCTGAGCAAACGGAAGTCCTATACAAGCAAGCATTAGATTACGCTAACTTGCAGGGTGATGAACGAGTAATTGATGCTTACTGTGGTATCGGCACAATTTCATTATTCCTTGCACAAAAAGCAAAGGCTGTTATGGGTGTTGAAATTGTACCGCAAGCTATTGAAGATGCGAAGCGCAATGCAGAATTAAATGGTTTCACTAATACGTATTTTGAGGCAGGTCCAGCAGAGGAAGTAATTCCACGCTGGTATAAGGAAGGCAAAGAAGCGGATGTTTTAGTAGTAGACCCACCACGCAAAGGCTGCGATGAGGCACTTCTAAAGACAATTTTAGAGCAACGTCCAAAGCGCGTTGTTTATGTGTCCTGTAACCCAGCTACACTAGCACGTGACCTTCGAGTTTTGGTGGATGGTGGCTATCAAACGCAGGAAATTCAACCTGTAGATATGTTCCCGCATTCGACGCATGTGGAGGTTGTTACGGAACTAACTCTAAAGGAGCGATCATAATGGACGCAGCAAAAAAATGGCTCTCTATCCCGAAAGATATCAGAGAAATGCTCGTGAAAAACGTATTTTGTGGCAATTGTGGTGTAACGGCAATTGTGAAGTACACGATACAAGAGGGAGAATATGCCCCTGTATTGAAGGGGAAATGCAAGACTTGTGGTAGGGATGTTGCTCGGGTGATTGATTAGTAAATGATAGAACTCTGAAAGGATGGAGTGAATATTCCATCCTTTTTGTGTAAGCATAGAAAGGTTTTGGTTGAATCTTATGCTTGAATAGAAGAGGTTACTTTTGATATATGTGATGAAAATTATACACCTCATAATTGGTATCAGAACATTATAATAGGCAGTTCAAGAACGTGGGTTTGATATCAAAGGGTTTATAATTCGATTGCTTTATGATAAATTAACCGTTATCTTGAATTGCTTTTTTATGTTTTTGGAATAAAGTGTCCACTATTCGGGGTTCAGTTCAAAAATCTATGCCATCTACTTTTTGTTTATAAACATACCATTCAGGACCGATTTCCGTTAAAATAAACATTGCCGATTTACACAAATTATAAATGACAAAATGTACTTGTATTTGATAATCAATTATTAAGCATGATATAAGTGTAAACGAAGTGGAACATTTAGCTTCGTATTTTTTTGACCAAGAGTTTGAAGTTGTATCCATATTGAGAGGAATTGAGTTTGAAATGATAGATAATTTTTGGCGTGATTTACCACGACCATTTTTTGTACTTGCACCAATGGAAGATGTGACAGATGTTGTTTTTCGTCACGTAGTAAGTGAAGCAGGTCGACCGGATGTATTTTTTACAGAGTTTACAAACTCGGATAGCTATTGTCATCCAGAGGGCATGAAAAGTGTGCGTGGCCGTTTGATTTTTACAGAAGATGAACAACCAATGGTGGCACATATTTGGGGAGATAATCCCGAATATTTCCGGCAAATGAGTATTGGCATGGCAGAGCTAGGATTTAAAGGCATTGATATTAATATGGGATGCCCTGTACCGAATGTGGCATCGAGAGGGAAGGGTAGTGGCCTTATTTTGCGTCCAGACGTTGCGGCAGAGCTTATTCAAGCAGCAAAAGCGGGCGGACTCCCTGTCAGCGTGAAAACACGACTTGGCTTTAACGATGTAAATGAGTGGGAAGAATGGCTAACGCATATTTTAAAACAGGATATTGCGAACCTTTCTATTCATTTACGTACAAGAAAGGAAATGAGCCAAGTAGATGCGCATTGGGAGTTAATTCCGGAAATCAAAAAATTACGTGACCGTATTGCTCCAAATACGTTGCTAACAATCAATGGTGATATTCCTGACCGTCAAACTGGGCTACTGCTTGCTGAACAATATGGCATTGATGGCGTTATGATCGGGCGAGGTATTTTTAAAAATCCTTTTGCTTTTGAAAAGGAGCCAAGAGAGCATAGCAGTAAAGAGTACCTTGATCTTTTAAGACTGCAGCTGGATCTTCAAGATCAATATGCGGAAGAACTACCACGTTCCATCACAGGGCTTCATCGTTTTTTCAAAATTTATGTTAAAGGATTCCGTGGAGCTGGTGAATTAAGAAATCAATTGATGAACACGAAATCAACAGATGAAGTACGTGCATTGCTTGATAACTTCGAATCAAACAATGTTGATTGACGAAGGACGGTAAATAGACAAGAGGGGCAATGAACCCCTCTTTTTTGTTGCCTAATTCAGTTTTGTAAAGTATCTTATCTCTTCTGTATCCGTATAAAAGCCAACTGATTCGTATAGAGATAAGGCGGATTTATTTGTAGTTAGTACCATGAGAGTAGCTTTTTGTAGCTGATGTGACTTAAGATATTTCAAAGCTTGTGTAAGCAAATACTGGGCAATGCCGCGCTTCCTCCATGGTACACGGACAAAAACGTCCTCTATTACACCGTAGTCTTCTTCTTGCCATGCCATCAGTCCGCCAACAATAGTGTCTGTTTGACGTATGACCATGGATGTCCATAGCTTGTTATTCTTGTATTCAGGTAACCTATTAAGACCAAGTGGAGCGTCAGGCCAAATTTCAGCTTCTATATCAAGGTAATCTCTTTCCTCGCTAGATGTCTCCATGCTCCAGTGTGAGAATTGAAACTCCTCCTGAAGTTTGAACTCAGGAATCGGTTCATTCAAATCTCGATTCATACTATACAAACTATTCAGAGGGAGGTATCCTTTTTGGATAAAAAACTGATTGTTTGCTGTTTCTTCCGAATCGTTACCAACACAAAGTATTGTTCCATATTCTTTAGGCAAAGTTTCCTTTAATTGCTTTGCTCTTGTGAAAAGATATTGATAGACTTTGTCGAGCAGAGCAATGTCATGTTCTCTTTCAGAAATGGTTTTAAGATTAACGTATATGGAGTGATTATTCTCTTTTGAACGACCAGGAGGTACAACGTTAATGATGCTCACTTGCCCCTTAGCGACCATTTCCCCATCTTCAAATGCACAATAAACGTTACTCCAATTATCTTCATCCCCGACCCACCAAAATGTTGCATTTTCTTTTGCTGTTACGGATCGGTACAACTCGCCAAGTAAAGGCATGTCTCCATTTTCAAAGTTACGTATGAAATTTTCTGTTGATGAATGGCTCAAAATAACCCCCCCTTTCAGTAGTTGGGATTTTGCAGTTTAGAAGGTTAGCTATGCGAGTTCCCCGTATCGATACATTTATACATTATATATTATAAAATGGTATTATATGTAACATGGTGTTTAGTGCTCCTAAGCATGATTCTTTAAATAACTCTTTCTAAAATAGCTGTTACCCACTTCCCAAAAGGAGAATTAACTATGTACAAACTTATGCTTATTGAAGACGATAATGAATTAAGTGCGCTTATTCAAGAAAACTTGGAGCGCTATGGGTATACTGTTGTACAGCCTGAAGACTTTTTGAATATAGAGGATGAGTTTACGAAAATTAATCCTGATTTAGTTTTATTAGATATTAATTTACCTTATTATGATGGCTATTATTTATGTAGAGCTTTTCGTAAGCAGTCGAATGTACCAATCTTAATTATTTCTGCTCGTAATCAAGAACTAGATCAGATTATGGCTATTGAACTTGGGGCTGATGACTATATTACGAAACCATTTACGTTTGACATGTTGCAATCAAAGGTGAAAGCGACGACTAGAAGAGTTTATGGAGAATATGCAGCAAAAGAACAAAAACTTACGTGTGTTGGTCAGCTATGTATTAATGCCGATACACTTGTTTTAACTTTCCGTGAGAAAAAGATTAACCTTAGTAAAAATGAATATAAATTAATGAAAAAATTAATAGATAATAGGAATTCATTTGTTTCAAGAGAAGAGCTAATTGAGGAAGTGTGGGACTCAATTACATTCGTAGAGGACAATACATTAACTGTTAATATGACGAGAATAAAGCATATACTATCTGAATTAGGATATGCTGAAGTAATCAAGAGCAAAAGAGGAGTAGGGTATATGTTTCACCATTCTAATTCTACGAGGGGTTCGCAATGTTAAAGCATATTTTAATAAAATTTTTAAAAGATAGGTTCCGACTAATCATATTTTATTTAATAAATATGGTTTGCGTTATGACCTTTTTTCATCTAAATGAGCCGGCAAATGATGAAATTTTTTATCCATTATCGATAGGATTATTTTTATTAACTGTGTATTTAGTAATAGATTGGCTTAACTACTATCAAACGAACAAAGCCATTGAGCTTATGTTGAGGGGGCAATTTGTTGAATTACAACCACATTCAGAGGAACAGAAGGCGTTTTATCAATTGCTACAGAAAAATATAAGTGAACACACTCGCAAATACAATACAATGAAGGAACAGAAAAATGAAAGTCTATATTTTTTATCCCATTGGATGCACTTTTTAAAAACGCCTGTTTCTATAATAGAACTGATCATTAGTAAAGAAAAAACAGAGGATGCTACTGTCCTTTTTGAAAAAATTCAGCGAGAAAACAAACGAATACATACTTCAATAGAGCAAGCGTTAACGATGGTGAGAATGGAAAGCTTTGAAACGGATTTGGACATAAATGCAGTTGATTTACTTACTACTTTGCGAAAAGTCATTAATGGGCGAAAAAGGGAATGTATTTCCCATTCTATATTTCCGGTAATTGAATTTGATGAAGAAGAAGCCTTTGTAGTTACTGATGTAAAATGGAACGAAATTTTATTGGACCAGATTGTTTCCAATGCTATTAAATATTCTAGCTTAAAAAGCGGGAAGAAACAGCTTATTTTCAAGATTGAACGTCTCGGGGAGTACATCACATTATCCATTATTGATGAAGGGATTGGTATGCCTTCTTACGATGTGGATAGAGTATTTCAACCATTTTTTACAGGAGAAAATGGAAGGAAAATGCCCAATTCCACAGGTATAGGACTTTATATTAGTAAAAAAATAGCAGACAAGCTTGGACAAACGATTGCCATACAATCTGAAGTGTCGAGAGGTACAACTGTAACGATTCGATGGCAAGCAGCAGAAAATCATTTGTCTCAAGCATAACCAAACCTTACAGAGTTGTAAGGTTTTTTTAGTGAATCGAATTTTTGTACGTCCACTTGAGACTTAGAATGGTATTTAATAACGATTTCCTAGGGGGAAGAACAATGGTTATTTTAGATGCGAGAAATATAGTTAAAATATACGGAGAATCACTAGAAGAAGGTTCCACGACAGCACTGGGAGGAATAAGCTTATCAATGAAGAAAGGTGAGTTTGTTGCCATTATGGGACCTTCCGGGAGCGGAAAAACAACATTACTTAACATATTAAGTGGGATAGATAAGCCAACCTCTGGTGAAGTTACAATCGAAGGCAAAGCTATAAGTGAAATGAGCGCTGATGAATTAGCTTTATTTCGCCGACAACAATTAGGATTCGTCTTCCAAGAGTTTAACCTTTTAGATAGCTTAACGGTAAAAGAAAACATTATGTTGCCAATGATTCTGGAAAAGAAAGGCGCGGCTGAAATGGAGGAGAAGGTACAAAACCTATCTAAGCTTTTTGGTATTGATACGATCTTGAATAAATATCCCTATAACATATCGGGTGGACAGGGGCAGCGTACGGCTGTTAGTAGAGCACTAGTTAACGAGCCTAGTATTATATTTGCCGATGAACCAACAGGAAATTTGGATTCGAAAACATCAGAAATAATTATGGAATGCTTTGAAAAGATCGTCCAAGAGCTTGAGGCAACCATTCTTCTTGTGACCCATGATGTCTTTGCAGCTAGTTATTGTCAAAAAGTAGTCTTTATAAAAGATGGCTTTATTCATTCTTACATTGTGAAAAAGGGCAATAAGAAAGAATTTCTCAATCAAATCATTGATAATCTAGCTGTCTTAGGGGGAAGAGCCCATGACATTTAAGCAAGTTGTATGGAAAATGGCAAAGGTACATTATAAAAAATATCTTTTATACTTGGTCTGTAATAGCTTTGTCGTTATGTTTTTCTTTATGTTTTCCACCCTCTATTTCAATAAGCAAATCGAACAAGTTAAAAAGCTAGAATCTCTGGATTATGTGTTGAATGTACCTGCAATTGCTTTGATCGTTTTTATGATATTTTTCATTACATATGCACATGGTACTTTTATCAAAAGAAGAAAAAGCGAGTTTGGGCTATTCATAACGTTAGGGATGACCAATCGCGATATTAGCAAACTATTACTATTAGAGAATGCCATTATTGCTTTTCTTTCTATAGTTATCGGGCTTCTGTCAGGGGGCGTATTTTCGCGGCTATTCTTTTTACTTCTTATGAATAGTGTAGGCTTAGAGGAAATTGCTTTTCAGTTAAATAGCAAGATGCTTTACTTTCCTATTATCACTTTCATCATCATCTACTTTTTTGCGATTGGTAAATCACTTTATCTTATTTTGAATCGAAATCTTATACAAAGCTTAAAAAGCAATAAGGTTGCAGAATCAATTAAATTAAAAAGTCCGAAGCTTGGAGTGTTTGGACTTATATTGATTATTGGATCAGTTCTGGGGCTTTTTATCACGTATATTGGTCCACATGCTGGTGAATTTCTATATATTTGGTTTACCATAACAACTGTAGGTTTATATCTTTGTCTTTCTCAGTTTATGAGTTTTTTTATAGAGCTAGCGAAACAAAATAATGAATTTTTTTATCGACAATTATTGTTATTGACGAGTATAGACTATAAATTTAAGCAGTTCACCTCTATTTTAATGATGGTGACAATGATGATTATGATAACCATTCTGTACAGTACTATCATATTAACCACGTATACGTTAAATGAAAAGGAAGTGTTGAATCAAAATCCTTTTGATATAGCATTTCTCCAACCGGAAACGAAAGATAATTTGTCTATAGGAGAATTCGATGCAGTATTAAATAATAAAGAAAATCCTGTTCAAAAGCATATAGTGATTCCATTATATTCTTACTATGATAAAACGTACGATGGTTGGTATAACCTTTATAACATAATGTCAGTGGATCATTTTAATGCATTAACTTCTAGAGAGGTAATATTACAAGGACGAGAATATCTTCACTATTTGAATGTAGAACCAGAGTATGCAGGGGATGCGAATGAAGATATTCTAGAGTGGACAATCCCAAGTAGAAAAGGCAATATCACTTATTCACTAAAAAAATCTATTATTGAAAGTAATATTAATTCTCTTTTGGGTGTTTCCGATTTTATCATTGTCAGTAATTCCGAATTCGAGTTTCTTAAAGCGAATGTACATGGTTTCGCATCGAATCTCCATTTAATTAACGTTGTCAGCTGGAAAGAGACAACAAAGGCTGTTAAAGGCTTAGAGGAAAGATATAATAATGAAAAGACCCCATCAATTGTAGATGTTAGAGGAAAGAATGTATCACAAGAGAACCCATTCAAAATTGCCTCTAAAATAGGAGGCCATTATCGTAATATCCATTCTAATGGTATGTTATTCTTTGTCATGACTTTTTTGAGTATTATCTTCTTTTTTGGGTCCTTTATTTTAGTGTATTTAAATCTTTTTTCAGAGATCGATAAAGAACAAGTAAAGTATCAAAAACTTTATAATATAGGGATTACTGCAACAGAAGTAAAGCGAATGATATCAAGGGAGATGAAGATCATATTCTTTATCCCAACACTAGCAGGCATGGGCTTAGCCTTTCTATATGTTATTTCTATGGCAAATGATGTTGGCGGTGTCATAAGGAATCCAGAAATACTATGGCAGTTCTTTAGCATTTCAGGAATTTACCTTATCATTCAAATAGGATTTTATCTATATACAAGGAGGAAGATGTTTTCTCATCTATCACAGGGAAAATGAAGCATAAAAAAATCATTTTATCGCTACTTTCTAAGGGATAAGGTGATTTTTTCTACTATAAAACATTGCTTTTTCGATAATAATCTTATAGAATGTAGAACGATATAAATGAACGAAATAAATTTCCTTTAATACGGTCCAGAGAGGCTGAAAAGGGCTACATGATATTTTTTAAGCTAACAATATCTTTGTTTTCGCATGCCCTTTTTGTCCTCTGTGACAGAAGGGCTTTTTATTTTGCCAATTATACCTCTTTTAAAGGAAGTCCCGTGAGGCTTCAAAAGAGAATGGACAAGAATTGTGTAATCCATTCCCTCAAATAGGCTAAAAGAGATTTTAAAAAACTGGAGGATTGTAAGAATGGATTATCGTAAGAAAACAGTGGTAGCGTCAGTAGCTGGTTTAACGTTGGAAGGGATGGACATTATGTTTATTTCCTTTGCGATGACAATGATTATTTCGGAATTTAACATTGATTTTGCAACGGGTGGACTGATTTCTTCCGTAACGAATATTGGCATGCTGTTAGGCGGCATTATTTTTGGAGTTTTAGCTGATAAGTATGGGCGAGTAAAAGTGTTTACTTATACCGTCTTGTTGTTTGCGCTTGGTACAGCTTTAACTGGATTAGCAACAAATATTGAACAAATTTATATGTATAGATTTATTGCTGGTCTTGGTGCAGGGGGTGAATACGGCATTGGTATAGCGCTTGTTGCCGAGGCTTGGCCGAAGAATAAGCAAGGAAGAGCTTCTTCATATGTTAGTGTAGGCGCTCAATACGGAGTTATTTTAGCAGCGTTACTAAGTGCCGTTATACTTCCGACTTTAGGATGGAGAGCTTTATTCTTTGTTGGTGTGTTACCTGTCATCTTCGCATTCATTGTGCGAAAAAATCTTGAGGAATCACCAGAGTGGGTAGCTGCTCAGAGAAATAAAAAAATCGATAAGCAACATGAAAAAGGTAAGTTGGTGCAGCTATTTGAAACGCCTCGAACTTCGATGACGACAATCTCATTAATCGTTATGGCAACTGTTCAAATTGCTGGTTACAATGGCTTAATGATTTGGTTGCCATCTATGTTGCAAAAATCTCAAGGTCTATCCGTTTCAAGCTCGGCACTTTGGACAATTAGTACAGCAGTTGGCATGATTATCGGGATGCTAACATTCGGACGATTTATGGACCGATTTGGAGCAAAGCGTGCTTTTGGTTTCTTTTTACTTGCTTCAGCATGTGCTGTGTTTTTATACTCCTATGCCACAGGAAGTGTCGCAATTTTAATCGGTGGTGCAATTGTTGGCTTTTTCTCAAACGGCATGTTCGCAGGGTATGGAGCTTTAATTAGTAGCTTCTATCCGGTGCAAATTCGAAGTACAGCAACAAACACGATTTTTAACTTCGGTAGAGCAATTGGAGGATTTTCACCGATCTTTGTCGGCTATATTCTTCAAAGTTATGATATGACGGTCGTAATGATCTATTTAGCAGCCTTATATTGCATTTCCTTTATCGTGATGCTAACTCTTAAAAAAGGGGCAAGAGAGGCTTTACAACCGGTTGAAATTTAATAATTAAAATTGAAAGAACGAATTCCAATTTTAAAAAAGGGATTCGTTCTTTTTGAATTATTATTATAATAAACCTTTTGAACGTTTTTCAGCCATTTCTACGAGGCGTTTTGTTATTTCTCCTCCGACTGAACCGTTTGCACGAGAAGAGGCTTCTGGCCCTAATTGTACATTAAATTCTTGTGCGATTTCATATTTCAATTGATTAACGGCTTCATGTACACCGGGAACTAGAAGCTTATTTGAACTACGATTAGCCATTTATCTCACCTCCTTGTGATTAGAATGGTCGAGAGTTAGCTAATCATACATGTTAAAAAATAAAATGCACATTCTAAATACTATAGTAAAGTAACTTTTGGAAAGCTAACTAAAATTGTGAATGTCTCTGCTATAATAAAGTAATGCTTCAATTTGGATAGGATTATTAGAAGCGCTTTTACAGTTAAAATGGAGGTTTTTTAAAAATGACGAACAATGATATTTTAATCCGTTTAAGATATGCATTAGATATCAAAAATACAGATATGGTTAAAATTTTTCAGCTAGGTGGCATGGACTATACGAAGGAAGAAGTATTGAACATGCTTATTAAAGTTTATGATGAGGAAGAAGCACCAGAAGAATACATTAAATGTAATAATAAAATGGTAGAGGCTTTTTTAAATGGATTTATTACATTTAAACGAGGTCCGCAAAAGTCTAAGTCTGGTCAACCAGAAGGCCCACTACCTGTTTCAGGAAAAGAAAGCCCTAATAATATGCTATTAAAGAAAGTGAAGATTGCGTTAGCCTTAACGAGTGAGGAGATGCTCGATATTTTATATGATGGGGGCGTTAGCGTTTCAAAAGGTGAATTAGGTGCCATTTTAAGAAATCCAAGTCATCGTAACTATAAAGAATGTGGCGATCGCTTTGTGAGAAATTTCTTAAGAGGGCTTACAGATAAATATAGAGATTAAAAACGTCTCCTGTGAATTGTCAAGTGTAAAATTTGATAAAGAATCAATGAATTAATGATTAAAAAAGCAACCGCAATTTTGCAGTTGCTTTTTTTGTGAAAGGTTTTACATAAAATCTCTATTGCGATAAAAATATTCTGCAAAAAGCACGTTTTTCTTAGTTGAATGTAGTTGACAGTTTGTGACGAAATTGTGTACACTGAAATTGACATAAAGTTGTCACAAAGAGGAAAAATAAATGTTCACGAACAGAGGGGTGCTTTTATGTTTGGTTTAAACATTTTATTAGTTGCTTTCGCATGTGTTACGATCCCACTTGTTGTTGCTTCAGTGATGTTAGACATTTTTTATGCAGAAAAGAAACAAGTTCGTTTTTCATTACGCCGTACATCTATGTGGTATTCCTGTATGTTTGCTTTATCATTTATACCGTCAGTCTTATACATGACACTAAAATAGATATATCTTTAATTTGAATAATCATTTAGGGGTAATTGATTATTTAAAATTATAGTAGCAGCTACAATATTGCGTTGTAGCTGTTTTTAATTTCTCTGAAGAGAATTGCGGATGAGCCGAGAAAATTATGTAATATTGTTCATTTTATTGTAATAGTAAAATAGTAAATATTATGTGGTTTTTCAACTGGTAACATTGACTACTTTTACCCATTGTGTTAATTTGAGGAGGAAAAAGATGGGCAAATCTACTGAAAGGTAGAGACGCAAAGCTACAGATCTAAGGTAATAAATACTAGGATGGCTGAGCTGCAAAGGAGTACTAGTTAAGTACATATATTGCTAGTCATATTCTTTGATGCCTGTTTCTTTTGAAATAGGTTCTTTTTTTTGCCAAAAATACGATAAAGGAGGAAGTAATAATCATGAAGTTGTTTAAAAATGTTTCATTAAAAAACAAACTTTTACTAACGGTTTCTATTATTGTTTTGCTTCTAATTGCTATTATTACTACGCAAAGTATTAGAGAATTAAACAATCGAATGTCTGTTGATTTAGAACAAGAGTTGAAAAGTGTTGGTTTATTGACAGCTATGAATCTTGATAGTAATGAGGTTAAAGATTTATTGACTGAAAAGGGAGAGACTAATGCTGAATTTAAGAAAATTCAAAAGCAACTCGATAAGATCCAAGAAGAACAAGGTATTATGAGTTGGAGCTATATTTGGGATGTGAAGGACGCAGGTGGCGTTAACCCGATCGGCTATACATCTAATTTGAATGATGTCTATGAAGCGGGTGAAATCTTTACTGATTTAGCAGATGAACATGTAAAAACAGCTAAATTGGCAATTAAAAATAATAGCACTGCTGTAACTGATATTTTCGAAGATCCTTATGGTTCATGGCGAACTGTGTTTACCCCTATTAAAGATGACAATGGCAAGCTTATTGCGTTATTAGGTATCGATTATTCCGCGGACTACATAAATACCATCATTAAAACAAGTGTCATAAAACAAATTGTTATAGCTGTTATTGGAATTTTACTTCTATTAGTTTTACTCTACATAATTATTGATCGTCTATTAAAACCACTTAAGAAAGTAGTGAACGCTGCAAATCAAGTAGCGAATGGGGAATTAGTAAATGTAGATTTAGAAATAACGAAGGACGAAATCGGAAATTTATCTAAATCTATTAATACGATGGTTTCGAATTTACAACATATCATTTTAAATATTAGAAATACATCTGACAACGTTTCTTCTGCTGCTAATCAGCTAACTGTTAATGCAGCGGAAACATATAACAGCTCAACAACTATTGCTCAAGACATGGGACAAATCACGCAAAACGCTGAGGCTTCAATGGTAATGACTGAGGAAACAGCTGCTGCTATGGAAGAAACAGCGACAGGCATCCAGCAAATTGCTGACTCTGCTAATACGGCCGCTGAATCATCTATTTCTGCTTCGCAAGCTTCAGAACGTGGAAATCATGTTGTTCAGCAAGTCATTGCACAAATGGAGTTGATTAATGATTCTGTTGAACAAATCGGTACAACAATAAACGGATTACATATCAATACGAAAAAAATTAGCGATATCGTAAATCTTATTACAGCCATAGCAGATCAAACAAATCTACTAGCATTGAATGCGGCAATCGAAGCTGCTAGAGCTGGAGAGCATGGGAAAGGCTTCGCGGTTGTCGCTGATGAGGTTAGACGATTAGCGGAACAATCATCTCAATCTGCAACGGAAATATACAATTTAATTAGTACTATTCAAGCTGATTCTAACGCCTCTATCACGGTTATGGAAAAAGGGAAAGAAGATGTAAAGGCTGGTATGGAGTTTACAAACGAAGTAGGAGAAATCTTTAAAGAAATTCTCACTTCATCAGGAGAAGTTGCAAGTCAGATACGTGAAATTTCAGCTGCATCTCAACAAATTTCAGCTTCTTCGGAGGAGGTAGCAGCATCTGTTAATAATATTAAGCAATCTGCGGGGCAGTCATCTGAATTCTCAGCGAATGTGTCAAATGCAACACAAGAGCAATTGACGACCATGCAAGAGGTGAAAGAGGCATCTTCTTCATTAGGAAAAACAGCAGAAGAATTACAGGTACTTGTAGCAAAATTCAAATTGGAGAACGGTCAATAATGGAAATTAATTTTAAAGGAAAAAATGTACTAATTACGGGTTCAAGTAAAGGAATCGGCAAAGCCATTGCTTTAGGCTTTGCCGAGCAAGGAGCCAATGTATGTATCAATTATATTGGTGATGATAACGAGGCAGAAGAGGTTCGTGCACAAGCAGAAAAGTTTGGTGTACAGGCTATAAAATTTAATGCAGATGTATCGAATTCACAGCAAGTTCAAGCTATGTATCAATATTTGGACAAACAGTTAGGTGATATTGATATTCTTGTCAATAACGCTGGTTTCGCACAGGCTTCAAGTATTACGGATTTAACAGATGAGCAGTGGGATAAAATGATTAAAGTTCATCTATATGGTTGCTTCTACAATTGTCGAGAAGCAGCAAAAAGAATGAAAGAACGAAACAACGGAAAAATTATTAATATTTCTTCTGATATTGGTAGTTTAGGTTGTGAGGAATTTACGCATTATTCTGCTGCAAAGGGTGGCATTAATGCATTTACGAAGGCTTTGGCACGAGAGTTAGCACCTTCAATACTAGTCAATGCAGTAGCTCCTAGTGGTACATTTACAGACATCCTAAAGGAATTCGGAGAGAATTATGTAGAGGAAGAGTCTGCTAAATATCCGTTAAAACGATTAGCTCAACCAGAGGAAATCGCAAAGACTGTGTTATTTTTAGCTTCAGAAAATGCGAATTTCTATACAGGTCAAGTGTTAACGCCTAATGGCGGAGTCGTTATGAACGGTTAATGTGAAAAACTAAGGAGCAATACAATGTTAAATATAATCATCTTTAGCTTATACTTAATTTTTATTTATTACATTGGGTATAAAGGATACAAACGAGTTAATACTGCAGAGGATTTAATTGTTGCTGGGTGGAGCATGCCTTTATCTGTTGTCACAGGAAGTCTAGTGGCGGCCTTATTAGCAGCCCCATTCTTCTTTGCAGCAGTAGGCTCTGGCTACACAAGTGGCGGCTTTGAAGGTTCAGCGACAATGGGCGGTTTAGGGACTTGTATGATTCTTGGAGCACTCATTTGGACGAAGCCTTTACGTAGATTAAAAGGCTGGACATTAGCAGACTACTATGGATTAAGATATGGTAGCAAAAAGCTAGGTGCTTATACAGGCGTCGTCATGGCGATTGCCTTCGGTGTCTTTAATGCAGCGGCGTTAACAGTTGGAGGCACGTATATCATTCAGCAGCTGTTGCAAATTGATTTCGTTCCAGCAGCATTACTCTTTGTATCATTAACAGCCCTATATTCTGTTATTGGTGGCTTATGGGCTGTAGCCTATACGGAAATTGTTCAGGGAGCACTTGCAGTAGCGGGGATAGTAGGGATCACAATTTTTATCTTATTCTATTACCCTGATGTAACATTTAACCCGGAGTGGTGGAATATTAGTGAACTCTTCAATAAGGCTGGAGCAGAGTTTTGGACGCTATATCTTGTGTTAGCACTTGGTGATATTCCGGCAGTGGACTTAGGACAAAGGGTAGCCGCGGCTAAAAGTCCAAAAGTAGCACAGCGCAGTATGATTATAGCTGGAACTATTATTATCGCGATCAGCTGGATTCCGGGTATGTTAGGAGAAGCGTTCAAAACGATTTATCCTAATAGTACAAACCCAGAGACGTTAATGCTTGCCTTTGCTCAAGGATATTTCCCTCCATTATTAGCAGCCATCTTTTTAACAGCAATGGCAGCGATGGGGATGTCTACTGTAGCCGCGTGTTATGTTGCGACTTCAGGAATTATCACAAAAAACATTTATTTAGACTTTATTAATCGTAACCCAGATCCTAAAAAACTATTAAGATTTTCAAGACTTATTATTATTTTAAGCGCTTTGCTAGGCTTAGTTTTAGCGGTCAGCTTCCAGAAAGTAATTGATTTAGCATATTTGGCATGGGATATTGTCTTCGTGACGATTTTCTGGCCAATCGTTTTAGGGCCGTTTTGGAAGCGAGTAAGTACACCTGCAGTTTGGGCTAGTATAACTGTCGGGTTAGTTTATTACACTATTACATCTTTAACACATGTGCCTAGTCTTACAATCCAATCAAAAGGATTTTTAGGTTTGTTAAATGAACTGTGGCAAGCACCTGTTTTCTCAGGCGTTGTGATTACAGGTATTACAATTGTTATTGTAAGTTTGATTATTCCACCTTCGCAACATGTTCTCGAGATGCATAAAATTGAAAAAGATAAGACTTTAGACAATGTAGGCAGTAAAGAGGAATTAAAGGAACATTCAAATTAATAATTATTTATAAATAAAAATAGAAACATTTACAATATACAATATAAACATATGTTCTAAAAAGAAAAGAGCACTTCATTCCTCCCACCTTTGGAGAAGTGGGCTCCCTGAAGCTCACTTCTGTGATATTGCTTCACAAACTAATCTACTTGCATTAAATGCTGCGATTGAAGCAGCTAGAGCTGGTGAATCTGGAAAGGGCTTTGCCGTAGTAGCTGAAGAAGTTAGAAAGCTCGCGGAGCAATCAGAAAAATCAGCGAATAGTATATCAAATTTGATTTCCAAAATAAATGAGGATACGAGCTTAACGGTGCAAACGATGAATGTTGTAACAGGAAATGTAGAAGATGGTTTACAAGCTGTTGAAGAAGCTGGAAAATCATTTGAAAGTATTCTCCAATCTATTCAGGGCGTAGTATCTCATACCAAACAAGTTTCTGTAACCTCAGAAGAAATGTCCGCATTTTCTGAGGAGATTACAGCAGGCGTTATGGAAACAACGATGCTAGCTAATAAGGCTGCAAAGGCAACAGAAAGTGTTGTAGAGCGTACGATGGAGCAAGAAAGCTACAATCAAGATATCCTCCATTCTATTTTAAAACTGAACAAAATGGCAGAAGAACTGGAAAAATCCGTTTCAAAGTTTGATGTAGACGCTAAAAACACAGATATTTCCCACAGAAATTAAGAATGAAAAGATAATCGTTAGAATAAAATTTCTATTAACATGGATGAAATAAACCTATCGATTATCTTTTTGAGGGTGGGATATGGATGAAAACCTTTTTTCTTGTATTTCTAGGAATGATCTATTTATTACTAGCAAAGTTAGTCGAAACGGCTATCTTTAGCAACGTCTATTTTTTAATTGGTTTAGGAGTATTAATAGCAGGAATTATTCGATATGTTAAAGAACGATATATCTATAACAATAGATTAAATGAAATGAAAGAGGCAAGTGAGGAGGAGCTTATGGCTATCCCTCATACGCATTGCATTATCTCAAATGATTGTTTAAACGCTTTATTACTAAATGAACCTACAAATACACTTTTTCTCGTAAGTAGAGAAGATTTAGAAGAAGATTTGATTAAAAAAGAAATCTCATTCAATAAAATATATGAAGTTGCTATAGTAGAGGACGAAATGTATATTGCTAGGACTAGCAATAGTTTAATAAGTGGTTCATTACTTGGTGAAGATCTGGATATAGAAGAAGAGGAATCCGATGAAGAGGACCCTGAGGATAACACTGTGACTCAATTGACGTTGAAGATTGTAGCTGATAACTTATCTGATCCTATTCTAGAATATGTTTTTCTAGATAACGGTGAGCCTATTTCAAGAGAAGAGGATGAGTATCAAGAAGCGTTAGAGTTATGTGAGGAATGGTTTCAGAAGATCAGTGTTATTATCAAACGCTATGAGCTTGAAAGGGTACCAATTAGACAGTGGCAATAAACTAATATGTAGTAAAGAAAGCTATCTCGAACGTAATGTCGAGATAGCTTTTTAGCTTTTAGGATAATCTAGAGTAATGATCAGGTATCATCTTAAAGTGATCGGGTGAGCGTGAGAAGTGATCAGGTATCGTCTCGAAGTGCTCGGGTGAGCGAAAGAAGTAATCCGGTATCACTCCGAACTGCTCTGGTGAGCCAGAGCAGTGGTCAGGTAACACTCCAAAGTGCTCGGGTGAGCCAAAGAAGTAATCAGGTACCGCTCCAAAGTACTCGGGGTACCAAAGAAATCTCCGTTAGAGACCCAACACGCCACGTTCTCCAAATTAAGAATCCGAACCGAACTTTAAATTTTAAACTGCTGTAATTGGATATTTAGCTCTTCAGCCATACCAGCGAGTTGATTTGCACTCCTTGAAATTTCCTCCATAGTAGCGGCAGTTTCCTCTACAGTTGCTGTTGTTTGTTCTACACCAGCCGCAGACTCTTGAGAAATAGAAGCCATTTCATCAACAGAGACGTTGATAGACTCGGAATTTTGAGCGACTTTATTTAAATTACCTGAGATGGTATTTATGTTAAGAATCATTTCTTCAACGGCTTTCGAAATTTGGTCAAATGTTTCATTTGTTTGATTTAGTTGGGCGTTTCCTCTTTTTACTTCTTCATAGCCGGATTGCAGAGCGGTTGTTACATTGCCAGTTTCTCCTTGAATACGGTTGACGATTGTTGAAATATCAGTGACAGAGAATTGTACTTGTTCTGCTAGCTTCCGAACTTCATCGGCTACAACTGCAAAACCTTTACCATGCTCTCCTGCACGAGCTGCTTCGATGGCAGCGTTTAAGGCAAGTAAATTTGTTTGATTTGAAATATCATCGATGACAGAAACAAGCTTGGAAATTTCAGCAGACTGCACATTTAAGCCTTCAACTTTTTTCACTGAATTTAACACAATCTCATTAATAGCTGCCATTTGTTGTGTTGATTGTATCATTAAGTCTTTACCAGTTGTTGTTAGTTCTTGTACATGACTTGAATGTTCTTTTAATTTAACGCCTTCCTGTGTTGTTTCATGAATGCTACGCTGGAAAGAAGACATTGTTTCGGCTAAATCACCTGCTGTAGATGCTTGTGATTCTGTGCCAGAGGCTAACTCCTGCATAGTCACGGTAATTTGTTCTGTACCTGATTGCACTTCATTCGAAGATTGGGCCAGCTCTTCGCTACTAGCTGCTACTGTTTCGGAAACAATATAGATTGAGCTAATCGTTTGTTTTAATTTTTCATTCATTTCATTGGCGGAAATCATTAATTGACCAATCTCATCACGATGAGTTATTGGAAGTAGTTCATGTTGCAAATGGCCATCCGCTAATTCGCTCATGCGCTTTGAGACAATCGTAATAGGCTTAGAAATATCTCTAGCAGTGACAATAGCGATTAGGACACCTGCGATTATCAATACTATGCTAACAATCAGTCCGACTGTTTTATTGCTTAAACTGGTAGAGACTACGTCATCTCCTACCTTAGTAATGGCATCGGAGCGTTTATCGGCCAATTCTTCATAACCAACACGAACTTCGGTTACGAGATTATTGATAGCTGTTAAATTTTTTAATGCTAATTCTCTATCCCCTTTTTTATAAACATCGAATACTTCGGTATTTACGCGATTGCTCCATGTACGTGCCATTTCTACTAGTGCCGCACGCTCAGGCGTATTTTCGTATTTTTCAACTATACTATTACTTTCCTCAGCAATTTGACGATATTCATTAAAAGTTTCTATGTATTTTTCATCACCTGATACAACATAACTTAAAGCTGCAGAGAGACGAACACTCATAGACATTGCTAGATTCTTACTTGCAGTTAAGACTTGTAAATCTTCTTTCACTAAACCTTCTGCTTGTTTTTCCATCTTATTATTAGAAATGTAGCTATAGGTTGTATAACAAACAACTAGTACTAATAAAAGAATAAATGCACTTAATATTCGAGCTTTAAGTGTTTTAAACTGAAAAATACCTTTCATCTTTTCCCACCCTTTGCTAAATGGTCTCTAAAATATAATTGTTATAGTACAAATATTATTTTATAACTAAATCTTTACATAAATAAGCCCTTTTAATGGAAAAATGAAAAATAGTTTTTTAGTACAATAATATTTTGGTGTTAATGGGGTAGGTAGTTAAAAATATATTGTCTAATATGCAATTGTGAAGTTTTTTTAATATTTTTATGTATTTTTTCCTACTTGAGAAAAAGCACTTGCTGCACAAGTGCACCAAGCGCTCTAAATATTTGGTGTTTGAACACCCACTGAAAAGAAAACACATCTTCACCTCGCCATTTTTCAGCCGAGTCGTAATTGATTATTGTTGTTTTGCTTTTTTAGCTAGTCGTTCCCATTGTAGTAGTGATGGATATGGATCAAATGCCCATTCTGTACGTCCATTGAACTTATAAATGCCATAGTGAAGATGAGGCGGGAATTTTCCGGACGTTCCTTCTTTACCGTAGCCAGAACTACCAACATAACCGAGAACAGTTCCAGGCTCGACAAAGTCGCCTACTTTAATCTTCTTATTATAACTACCGAGATGGGCATAATAATGATATGAGTTATGATTATCACGAATTCCTATGCGCCAACCACCAAATTGGTTCCACCCTTTTATTTCCACTACTCCATAAGAGGTAGAAAGTACGGGAGTACCATAGCTAGCGAAAATATCTGTTCCTTCATGAATACGGCGTCCACCCCAGCCCCTATTGTCTCCCCATGTACTCCGATAACTGTAATCGTAATTAGTAGGAATTGGGAATGTGTGGGCATCGAGCTCAGTTGTTTTGAAATGACTATACATTTTGGAAATGGCGAAGATTTGATTTACGGCTTGTTCACTTCCGTAATATTCCCATAAAGCTAATTTAAAGTCCTCATCAGTTGTTCCGAATTTACTTAAAAATGTAGCCATGGAGAAAATTATATCGGCATCATCCTTTGGGCTGGCAACTCCGTCACTATTGCCATCTAGGCCCATCCCGCCAAAGTAACTAATTGTTTCTGGACGAGTATCATCTCGTACAGGATTTAAAGCACCTGACCAATATTCATCAGAAAATTGAATGGCAATGATACCATCCCGTTTCGGAATATCTTTGCGAACGGATTGTAAATTTCGTTCATATTGGTCAATGGCTGCTAAGAAATGCCATGGGATAAGTAATTCATCAAATTGTACGTAATAGGCCATACGTTGTTGCACAATTTCTTCTTGGGTGGGTTCTTCTTTTGCTAAAGCAACAGAGGGGAGAGTAAAACTCCATAATAACATCCATGATAAAAGGAATATAAAATGGCGATTCAATAGTGGACCTCCTTTCTAACGTTAGAATAACCGAATTTTTTATCTTCATTCAGCACTTTTTGTGGGAAAATGAAGCGGTAGAAATGAGCAATTTTTTGTGATAAAAACGGGCACATAGCGTAGGTTGATTTCCGTTCCGACTGGGCGCTTTGTTGCTACCGCTTCGCTTTCGCACAGATAAAACATTTGTTGCTGCCGCTTCGCTTTCGCACAGATAAAACATTTGTAGCTGACGCTTTGCTTTCGCTACAGGGCAGAGCTTCCTGGGGGCGTCCGATGAGCCGCTTGGGGCAACGCGATGTTGGTCACGAAGGCGTTATCACAGGACGTGATGGTTTTAGCCTTCGTTCCCCTATGCGCTCGCTCCAGGGTCTCATCTGTGACGCTAATCCCCAAGGAGTCGCCCAGTCTCCACTTCAATCAACTTATTCTCAAGTAGTATCTTTTAACAAATGTCATCCTAACTTTGGTGATGAAACAATAAAACGTCAGGTGAAACGAGTAAGTTTAAAACATTCTTTTTGTTTGACTTTGAATTCCTTTATTCTGTAGGAAAAAAATTATAGGCAATAAGAAGAAACTTCAACAAAGAAAAAGTATTGGGTATCATAATGCCATTTCCTTCATACTATGTTATAAATCAAGCCCTGAATGGAGGGAAGGCTATCAACATTTTAGATAAAGTGAAAAGCTATCGCGAAGAAGAAAATCGGCTAAAGTGGGAAGGTACATTTGCAGATTACTTAAACATCATCAAGGAAAGACCTGAAGTTGCTCAAACAGCCCATTCACGCGTCTACAATATGGTAAAAAATGCTGGTGTAGAGGAACGCGATGGGCAAAAAATGTATGAATTTTTTGGGCAAGAAATTTTTGGGCTTGAAACAGCCATTGAAAGACTGGTGGAGGAATATTTCCATCCAGCAGCGCGAAGATTGGATGTTAGAAAACGTATTTTGTTATTAATGGGACCAGTAAGTGGTGGTAAATCAACGATAGTGACCTTGTTGAAACGTGGACTCGAACAATTTTCGAGAACAGATGAGGGTGCAGTTTTCGCAATTAAGGGATGTCCAATGCATGAGGATCCTCTACATTTAATTCCACATCATTTGCGTAATGAATTTTTTGAGGAGTATGGTATACGAATTGAAGGAAGCTTATCGCCTTTAAATACGATGCGTCTTGAAAAGGAGTACGATGGACGTATTGAAAATGTAATGATTGAACGTATTACTTTTTCTGAAGACAAACGTGTGGGCATAGGAACATTTACGCCATCAGATCCAAAATCACAGGATATTGCAGATTTAACAGGTAGTATTGATTTCTCAACAATCGGAGAATTTGGTTCAGAATCTGACCCCCGTGCTTATCGCTTTGACGGGGAGTTAAATAAGGCAAACAGAGGTATGATGGAGTTCCAAGAAATGTTAAAGCTCGATGAAAAATTCTTGTGGAATTTATTATCTTTAACACAGGAAGGTAATTTTAAAGCAGGTCGATTTGCATTAATTAGTGCAGATGAATTAATTGTTGCGCATACGAACGAAACAGAGTATCGTTCATTTATTTCAAATAAAAAGAATGAGGCGTTACATTCACGTATTATTGTCATGCCGATTCCGTATAACTTAAAAGTTAGTCAGGAAGAATTGATTTACGAAAAAATGATTAAAGAAAGCGATATGTCACATGTTCATATTGCGCCGCATGCATTGAAGGCCGCAGCAATCTTTTCGGTTCTAACAAGACTAGAAGTACCGAAAAAACAAGGTGTGGATCTTATAAAAAAAATGCGACTGTACGACGGAGAAAATGTGGAGGGATTTAATTCCGTTGACTTAGAGGAGCTTAAAAAAGAGTTTCCGAACGAAGGCATGAACGGTATAGATCCACGATATATTATTAATCGTATTTCTTCTGCAATTATTCGAAAAGAGATACCATCTATTAATGCGTTAGATGTTCTGCGTGCACTAAAGGATGGGCTTGACCAGCATGCTTCCATTTCTCAGGAAGATCGAGAAAAATATATGAACTATATTGCAGTTGCTCGAAGAGAGTATGATGAAATTGCCAAAAATGAAGTGCAAAAAGCATTTGTTTATTCGTATGAAGAGTCTGCAAAAACATTGATGAATAATTACCTCGATAATGTAGAGGCGTTTTGTAATAAAAATAAAATTTTCGATCCATTGACTGGTGAGGAAATGAATCCTGATGAAAAATTAATGCGCTCTATTGAAGAACAAATAGGTATTTCGGAAAATGCGAAAAAGGCATTCCGTGAGGAGATATTAATTCGTATTTCTGCTTATGCTCGAAAAGGTAAGCGTTTTGACTATAATTCTCATGAAAGATTACGAGAAGCAATACAGAAGAAACTATTTGCGGATCTTAAGGATGTCGTGAAAATTACAACATCTTCAAAAATGCCGGATGAATCACAGCTGAAGAAGATTAATGAGGTTGTAGCAAGACTTGTTGATGAGCATGGCTATAATACAACGTCTGCTAATGAATTATTGCAGTATGTAGGTAGTCTGTTAAATCGTTAGTGGCTTTAACCTATTCAGTGGAAACTATAAGACTATTGATAGGAATGAATAGGAGTGTCCCATTTTAGGGCACTCCTTTTATCTTCATATAAGTTCAAGAAAGCGAATGACTAGCATAGTATAGAAAAAGCGAATTTGATAGATGGGTGAGGATAAAAATGACTGAAAACGAAAATAAACGTTTTGCCATTTCTCAGGAAAATTGGTCCCTCCATCGTAAAGGGCACCAGGACCAGCAACGGCATATGGAAAAAGTAAAAGATGCGATTAAGAATAATTTACCGGATTTAGTTAGTGAAGAAAGCATTGTCATGTCCAATGGTCGCGAGGTAATTAAAATACCTATACGTTCACTTGATGAATATAAAATTCGATATAACTATGATAACTCCAAACATGTTGGGCAAGGTCAAGGAGACAGTAATGTAGGTGATGTGGTTGCGCGTGATCCCAGCAGAGGCAATCAGGCTAATGGTCAAGGAAAAGAAGCTGGTGACAAGCCAGGTCAGGATTATTATGAAGCTGAAGTAAGCATTGAAGAGGTTCAAAATGTGTTATTTAACGAGCTTGAGCTACCAAACCTACAGCAGAAAGAAAAAGCGGATATTAAGACGGAAAAAATTGAGTTTAACGATATTCGGAAAAAAGGTTTAATGGGAAATGTCGATAAAAAGCGCACAATCCTTAATGCGCTAAAGCGTAATGCTATTCAAGGAAAAGCAGAAATTACGCCGATTCATAATGATGATCTGCGTTTTAAAACGTGGGACGAAGTGGAAAAACCTGAATCGAAGGCAGTGGTCCTTGCTATGATGGATACAAGTGGCTCGATGGGCTCCTTCGAAAAATATTGCGCAAGAAGTTTCTTCTTTTGGATGACAAAATTTTTGCGCTCCAAGTATGAGACAGTGGAAATTGAATTTATTGCGCATCATACCGAGGCAAAAGTAGTGACAGAAGAGGAGTTTTTTACGAAGGGAGAAAGCGGTGGAACGATTTGTTCATCTGCCTATATAAAAGCATTGGAACTAATTCGGGAAAAGTATAATCCTGCTCGCTATAATATTTATCCAGTACATTTTTCAGATGGTGAAAATATATCGATGGATAATGAAAAGTGCTTGAAGCTAGTGGGAGAGTTAATGGATGTATCGAGCATGTTTGGATATGGTGAAGTCAATCAGCATAACCGCTTCTCTACACTTATGTACACTTACAAAAAAATAGATGACCCTAAATTTAGATATCATATTTTGAGAAAAAAAGGCGATGTGTACGATGCCTTAAAGAGCTTTTTCAAAAAAAATGAATCTTAAATCATGTTCAAAGGAGGGGGCAGAAAAGTGGAGATGAACGAACTTGAACGAGCAATTGATGAAATTACAGAAATTGCCTCAAGCTTTGGCTTAGATTTCTTTCCAATGCGCTATGAAATTTGTCCGGCAGATATTATTTATACATTTGGCGCATATGGTATGCCTACTCGATTTTCACATTGGAGCTTCGGTAAACAATTCCACAAAATGAAGCTTCAATATGATTTAGGGCTAAGTCAAATCTATGAGCTAGTGATTAACTCAAACCCATGTTATGCATTTTTACTAGATAACAATACGTTAACACAAAATAAATTGATTATTGCGCATGTATTGGCACACTGCGATTTCTTTAAAAATAATGTACGCTTCTCCAATACTAGAAGAGATATGGTGGAGAGTATGACTGCAACAGCTGAACGGATAGCTGGCTATGAAAGAGAATATGGAAAGGAAGAGGTCGAACAGTTTTTAGATGCGGTTTTAGCGATTCAGGAGCATATCGATCCTTCCCTTTTACGACCAAAATTGTCTTGGAATACGGAGGATGAACTTGAGGAGGAAATTCATCAAGCAAAATCACCGTATGATGATCTCTGGCGTTTAGACGATAAGGAAAAAGAGTATAGATCGGTAAGGCGAAAAATAAAGCACTTCCCACCAAAGCCAGAAAAAGATTTATTGCTATTTTTAGAGGAGCATAGTCGGGAGCTCGAGGACTGGCAGCGAGATATATTAACGATGATGCGTGAGGAAATGCTTTATTTTTGGCCACAATTAGAGACAAAAATAATGAATGAGGGCTGGGCTTCCTTTTGGCATCAACGCATCATGCGTGAGCTTAAGTTAACAACAGCGGAAACGATTGAATATGCGAAATTAAATGCAGGTGTTGTGCAGCCTTCAAAAACATCCATTAATCCTTATTACCTTGGTGTGAAAATTTTCGAGGATATTGAGAACCGCTATAATCATCCAACGGAAGAGATGAGAAAGCTAGATGTTCAGCCAAACTCAGGTCGAGAGAAAATGTTTGAGGTTAGAGAGATAGAGTCGGATATATCCTTTATCCGTAACTATTTGACGAAGGATTTAGCAAGACGTGAAGATCTTTATTTGTTCCAGAAAAAGGGCAGTGAATACCGTATTACAGATAAGGAGCATGAAATGGTTCGAGATCAGCTCGTATCGATGCGTGTAAACGGGGGATTCCCATATATCGTCGTTAAAAACGGAGATTACCTTCGTAACGGAGAGCTCTATTTAGTACATGGCTACGAGGGAATGGAGCTCGATCCACACTACTTAGAAAACGTTTTGCCATATATTTATCAGCTATGGGGTCGTCCTGTACATCTAGAAACAAATGTGGATGGAAAGCCAATGCTTTATTCATATGATGGTACAAAAAATTATAAACGCAATGTGTGAGACATGGTTCCTTGGTGGATAATCAAAACAAAAACTTCTATCTGTTGGTATGAAATACCCCTACAGATAGAAGTTTTTGCAGTTCAGAAAATAAAGGTTCATCGCCATGATTTCCGTTCCGACTGGGCGCTTTGTTGCTGACGCTTCGCTTTCGCACAGATAAAACAATTGTAGCTGACGCTTCGCTTTCGCACAGATAAAACAATTGTAGCTGCCGCTTTGCTTTCGCACAGATAAAACAATTGTAGCTGCCGCTTTGCTTTCGCACAGATAAAACAATTGTTGCTGCCGCTTCGCTTTCGCACAGATAAAACAATTGTTGCTGGCGCTTCGCTTTCGCACAGATAAAACAATTGTAGCTGCCGCTTTGCTTTCGCTACAGAAAACAATTGTAGCTGGCGCTTCGCTTTCGCACAGAGCAAAGCTTCATGGGGATGTTCGATGATCCCAATAAACTTTATTCGTTGTTATTTTCCTCTAACAATGGAGAGAACTCATTTTCATCTTCACTACTTTCACTATGATTCGAAGATGAATGGATATCGCTGTCGATCACTCTACTGTCTCTTACTTTTATGCCTTGTTGTCCGCCAGCTTCATCATTATCGTCACTTGCAATACCGCTTCTACCGTTTCCATCGGCGAATTGGGAGTTAATATTTCTAGTACTGCCGTGTATGGCATTTTGACCTCCTTGGTTGGCATTAGTACCTACATCCTTATTTATCTTCATTCAGGAGAAGATTCTCACCTATGAAGATGGTGAGATGAATGCGGATGTGATTCCTTTTCAATGGATGTTCAAACACCTCCTGAATGAAGATAAAGCCTCCGGCGGATGTCACGGATTTTCAAAGGAATGAATTGTGCGGGCACAATTCAAAATCCGGACGCAATTACGCCAAGGCGAAATTGATTGGTCCGCCACCTTCAGCCCTTTGTTCAAAATGGATTTCTTTATTGCCAATATTAATAGTAAGATGGATGGTAATATGATTTTTAGATGGATCCTTTGAATGTTCATTATCAGGCATAATTTTCACCTCCTTCATTTTAGCATTACTATTAAGTTATTAACTTTTCTCTAGCTTACTTGTTCATGTAGCCCTAAGATGTATAAATAATGTGAGGGGATGGAGACTGAAAAACTGTTCCTTATCGTAAAATTTGATAAAATGAATAGGATTTGAATATAAGAAGAACTGGAACGGTGAATCAACGTTGAGAACATTTAAAAAGGTTTATATAGAAATAACGAGTGTCTGTAATTTAGCATGTAGCTTTTGTCCGCCAACTGCTCGTGCAAAGGGACTTATTAAAGTAGAACAATTTAATAAAATATTGGATGAAATACGTCCTCATACGAAATATATTTATTTGCATGTAAAAGGAGAGCCGCTTTTACACCCACGTATTGATCAATTACTTGATGCAGCACATGAGAAAGGTTTTAAAGTTAACATTACAACGAACGGTACGCTAATTAAAAAGAATCGTGAAAAGATACTAGGGAAACCAGCCTTACGTCAAATCAATTTTTCTTTGCATAGTTTCGACGGCCATGAGGGATCGGAAAATCGTGAGAAATATTTAGGGGATATATTAGATTTTGTGCGTGCTTCGAGAGACTATAATACGATTATTTCATATCGTTTATGGAATTTACAAAAGGATAGTGTAACGGATATTGCGGCACGAAGAAATCGTGAAACGCTTGAAATTCTAGAAAATGAATATAATCTTGATTATCGCATCGAAGAAAAAGTGCAGCCCGGTAAAGGTGTAAAGATTGCTAATAATATTTATTTAAATCAAGATCATGAATTCAAGTGGCCAAGCTTACTGGAGCCGGAGGATGAAGGCAAAGGTTTTTGTCATGCCCTACGAAGCCAAGCCGCTATTTTAGTGGATGGTACAGTAGTGCCTTGCTGTCTTGATGGTGAGGGCGTTATTAATTTGGGGAATGTGAATGAGAAATCCTTTACAGACATTGTTCAAGGAGAACGTGCAAATAATATTATCGACGGATTTTCACGTAGAGAAGCAGTAGAAGAGCTATGCAGAAAATGTGGCTATCGTCAAAAGTTTGGAATGTAATAGAAAGATCCATTTGGTTGTAGACTAAATGGATTTTTTATATGGTTAAAACAATGGCATGCCACCAGGATAGAACAGGTTCATCATCAAAAATTTTGGATGACATTTGATAAAATAATTTGTAGTTAGCCGTCAAACAGCTCCAACGTCATTGACTATTGGAGCTGTTTTTCTTTGATTGTGAATCAATAGTATCTAAAAAATCCTTCGTAATACGTACTACGTATTTCACTTCGTCTAAATTGCGCTCCCTTAATACTGAACGATGTATATCAAGCACAAGGTTCTTTTCTTCAATATCAGTAACACCAGATAATTTTTGAAAATTAAAAAGCTCCTCAGGTGCAATATCTAATGCTTTCATCAGTGTTTCTAAAGTGCTTAATGTAATATTAGATTGCCCGTGTTCAATGTTTGAGATTCGTCCTTTACTAAAACCTAGTTTCCCCGTTTTTTCTGCTACTTCTTCCTGACTAAGCCCCTTGGAAACCCTAATAATACGGAGTTGTTCGCCTACTAGCTTTAAAAAGTCTGACATATGATTCACCTCTATGTAAAAAGCTAGTGAAAAACATTAAAAATGCCTATACCATTATAGTGGTATAATAGAGTTAATGTTACATTAAAATGGTACAATGATTGGTAGTAAGTTTTTATTGAGAAAAAAGACTTATGAAAAATAGTGTTGATGATTCCAGTAGCTTGTTTTAGGGTATAACTAATTAAGTTGAGGATTGGAGGATTCAGGCATGGTAAAGCGTTATCGATTAGATGAAGTTGCTAAAATAGAAGAGGGGAAAATAGTACCGAAGAAAAAGTATTTTACAAACGTCGGAGTACCCCTAATTACAGCAGAAAATTTAAAAAAGTTAATGCTAAATGGTGATATTGAACAATTACCAAAAGTTAATAATACATTTAAAAAACATTTTAAGTGTGCACCAGTACCAGCTAAAACCATCATTCTTACTAAAGCTAATTTGAAGGAAACAAATAAATATATTTATCAATGCGAAACTGAAACATGTATTGCAAATGATATCGTCGCTATTATTCCAAATGAAACAATTATTTTAAGTGATTATTTATTACACTTTCTTAGATGGTATCAAATTAATAAAGAATGGCATCATTTGTACCATATATCCATTGATATTCCGATGATAGATAACCAACACAGAAAGGTGCAAATTTTAAATAAGATTCATCTTTTATTAAAAAATAAAGAGTCTTTGATGATAGCAGTAGAGGGGCTACCACAGCATTTTAACAATTTTTCAATGCAAATAGAAAATCACTCACAAAATTTACAACATGGGTTTAATCGGGCTCAGCATATTTACAATATAATGCTACATAAAATTTTTAAGGGTGAGCTTAAATAAAGTAAAAAGGTTCTTCATCCGCACTGGAATCGGATAAAATGAATTTAGTCGGTGTAAAGGTAAAAACCCCTTACACCGACTTTTATCAATTATGCCTCGGCATAATTGCGTCCGGAATCGGCTTTGTGCTTGCACAAAGAACTCCTTTCCGATTCCGTGACATCCGCCGGAGGCTTTAACTTCTTTCAGCGGATGTTGGGACATCTGCTGAAAGAAGTTAAATTTCGATAATTATAGGTAAAATCATTGGTTTTCTTTTTGTTTGTGTAAATAGATATTGACCGACAGCTCTTTTGATTTCTCTTTTTAAGACATGGATTGGCTGCTTACTTTCTTCCTGAAGCTCATTTACCGTTTCTTTGACGAGAATATTTACTTTCGTTAAAAGCTCCTCAAAGTCTTTGGCATAAACAAAGCCCCGCGAAATTGTATCCGGTTCTGAAATAAAGGCACCATCTATTTTATTAAGTGTTATAACGATAACGAGCATACCGTCTTCTGATAGCTGTTTGCGATCTCGTAAAACAATTCCTTCGACTTCACCGATACCGATACCGTCGACATACGTATCACCTGAAGGAATTTTACGTGTTTGCCTAGCCATTGCATTTTCAATATCAACAACATCCCCGTTTTTCATAATAAACGTATGCCCTCTTTTGACACCAACGGACTCAGCTAACAAACGGTGCTGATGTAACATACGGAATTCACCATGAATCGGAATGAAAAATTTGGGCTTCATTAGCGTCAGCATTAGTTTTAAATCTTCCTGGTAGCCATGACCTGAAACGTGCATACCGGTATGACTGGCCGAGCCATAAATAACCTTCGCACCTAGCTGGAACAAATTATCAACGATCCGTGATACACCCTTTTCATTCCCTGGAATAGGGGATGAAGCTAAAATAACTGTGTCATCAGGTAAAATTTTGACTTCACGATGATTTCCATTTGCTAAGCGAGAGAGTGCAGCTAATGGCTCACCCTGACTACCCGTACATAATACAACAACCTCTTCGGGAGGAAGATATTTCACCTCACGTGCATCTATTAACATATCCTCTGGAATGTTTAAATAGCCTCGCTCAAGCGCAACATCTACAACATTCACCATACTCCGCCCAAGTAATGCAAGTTTTCTATTTGTAGTAATCGTTGCATCTACAATTTGCTGTATGCGATTAACATTAGAAGCGAAAGTAGAGATAACGATTTTACGCTCAGCATGTAAAAATGCATCTTCTATATGACTACCGACAAGCTTCTCTGAAGGAGTTAAACCAGGTCGTTCGGCATTCGTACTTTCAGAGATAAGTACTAATACGCCTTCTGATCCTATCTCAGACATTTTATGAATATCTGCAAACTGATTATTGACAGGCGTTAAATCAAATTTAAAATCTCCGGTGTGTACTATATTGCCTTCAGGTGTATTCATAACGATTCCTAAGCAATCAGGTATACTATGGTTTGTTCTAAAGAAACCAACATCAACTTGTCCGAAATTTAATGATGAATCAGAACGAATTTCAATTAACTCAGTCTCTCTTAAAAGCTTATGTTCTTTCAACTTTAGCTCGATTAAACCAAGAGTAAAGCGTGTTGCATAAATAGGGACATTTATTTTTTTTAACAGATAAGGGATACCGCCGATATGATCCTCATGTCCATGTGTTACAATTAATGCTTTGATTTTTTCTTTATTTTCCAGTAGGTACGTAATATCAGGAATTATTAAATCGATACCTAGTAGGCTTTCGTCTGGAAATTTAGCGCCACAGTCGATAATTAAAATATCATTCCCATACTGTACTACATACATATTTTTTCCAATCTCATTAATGCCACCTAAGGCGAAAATCGATAACATATTGTCTTTTGTGGACAAGCCTATTCCCTCCTAATTTTTCAGTATGTTCCTTTAATGAAAATTCAGCATTAGTAGTATAGCTTTAAGCGTTTCATCCTATACGAAAAGACAATTTTAGGTTAAGCATTAATATTAGATTTTCATGAAGAATAGAATAGAGGAACGTATAGAATAAAGGAGATGTGACTGGTTGTCGAATTACTTACAGCATGCGATGTTTGAACATAGGTTTTGGCTAAGAATACTGAAAGACCATTCTCAATTTATTCATGATTCCTTGTATCCATCGGAAACAGAGGATATTAAAAGAGCGAGCGCATTTATTCTTCAATTTTCTCAGCTTCTTGCCTATGTAAATTCGATAGAGGCCAATAATGCGGTTTCCTTCTCACTTACAGTCGATGAAGCTGTAGAACAACTAAAGCAATTTAAATTTTATTTGCTTAGAAAGCAATTAACGGGAAATATTAATACCCATCTACCACCTACCTTTTTTAATCATATGGTGAATGAATTAGAGGAGTATCAAAATGTACTTAGCTATTTGAAGAAGGGGGAAGTCCCGCCAATCTTTCATGAGCTACATCATCACTTACTCTGGCTGTTAGATGCATCAGGACATGCAGGTATCATTCATGACGATTTGGATGGTGTAGAAAGAAGATTGAGACAAAAAAGTACTACCTTCGCTCAACATTTTGAAGAGTTTTATTTAAAAGCAGTAGAGCTTACAGGATACTTGCGTTCAAATATAGACTCATTTCCCGCATTAACTCGTTTTAATCATGATGTGGATATAGAAATGGGATTATTCAAAACTTTTTTACGGGAGTTAGAGGAGATGGAGTTAAGTGCAGAAGTATTAGGTACATTTACAGCTCTAATGGCGGATCATATGCTAAGAGAGGAGCAATACTATTTATCGAAGCTTGCACAATCTAGAGGCGAAGGTTAATTTCACTAAAGAGGTCTCTTTAGCAAAGTGAGAGGTTGATTTCCGTTCCGACTGGGCGCTTTGTTGCTGACGCTTCGCTTTCGCACAGTTAAAACATTTGCCGCTGACGCTTCGCTTTCGCGCAGAGCAGAGCTTCCTGGGGGCGTCCGATGAGCCGCTTCGCTGCAGGCTCTCATCTGTGACGCTGATCGCCAAGGAGTCGCCCAGCCTTCACTCCAATCAACCACTTCACATAGCGTGTATCTTCTGGCACGTCACCCTGGATGTTGGCATAAAAAGTGAAGGCAACCTGAGATTTTCAGGTTGCCTTTTTTATTCCGATAAATCAGCATAATGTTCCGATAAAACTAAAAAACATTCCGATAAAATCTTAGGAATGTTTTTAGTCTGAATTATGATGATTGTAAGCGCCTAACTTAAAGAGTGGAGGCTACTCGGCTTCACTCACGTTGTTGAATTTTAAGGATGAATAAAAACGCCAGTACCGATTGGGACAATGCTTGCAAGCTCTTCGACATCCTTATTATGCATACGAATACAACCCCGTGAAACGGCATGACCGATAGAGCTAGGATTATTAGTTCCATGAATACCATAATGCTCTTTCGATAAACTCATCCACATTGTCCCAAACGGACCACCGGGATTTGGAGCTTTATTAATGATTATAAAATTTCCAGTAGGTGTATCATGTAACATCCTACCAACCGCAATTGGGTATTGCTTTTGAAGAATATTATCCTTATATAACCGTAGCCATCGATTTTCCGTAGAAATATCTATTCTATAAGGAATAGTATTTGGATTAGGAAATCCAGGTATAACAATTTGTTGTCCTAAATAAATTACATTCGGATCTAACCCAGGATTAGCAGCCATTATGGATGATAACGGTGTACGATAATTTCTAGCTATTTGAGCCAAAGTTTCTCCTGCTTTAACTGTATGAATCAAATTTATCACCTCCAATAGATTAAGGCTCATCTCCAAAAGTTGGGGATGATATTTGTTAAAACGAATGTCGTTTCGAAAGCGCCAAGTCGGAACGGAAATCAACCCACGCTATGGTGATGTGCCTAAAATAATTTCATTTATACAGGTTATGCCGTGGATATAGAAAATACCTTTAACTTCTTTCAGCAAACACCTGTACCTGTACCTGTAGATACGCTTTCGTGCAAAAAACATCTGCAGGCCTAAACCATAAAGCCAATTCCAGACGTAATTATGCCGAAGCATAATTGATTTTTCATAAGGATAGCTACTGTAGTTAGTTGGATATGATAAGCAGTAACAAACTATATCCAGTAATCGAGGAGTTATTTATGAAAGAATTTAAAATTACTTATTTTTTTGATGAAATGCATTATGTACGGAGATTTATCCATATCGAATCACAGGAAAAAGCAGAGGCATTAGTTCGCAGCGAACGAGATCAATATATATCCTTTACAGATAGTAGAGGGATGTATCATGAGCTGCATACAAGAAATGTTCGGGTCATTCAAATATCTGAATATCATCGTATCGATAAAAGTGCGAAAACGAAAGGTACATGATTTGTCCAATATTGCACATGCTACAGGTAAAGGAGTGAGCAAAGATGGACATAGAAAACATACCACATGAGAAAAAAATATTTATGAATTTAGCAAGCAAGAACAAGCCAGACATGGTCGAATCAGATACAATAAGTCTTTTCGATTTACACGAAGATATGCAAACGGTTGATGCTATACCGATTAAGGAACTCAATAAAAAAGTAGAACGAGAAGGCGATGAATTGATCGAATTGCAGCCTGATGAATTATAGAAGGTAGGGATTTATATGACTGACCATAATGAAGCTCAGTTTACTTCTGCTGGAACAGATATTAATGAAGTAAAAAGAGAAAATGCAGAAGGTGGTTTATCATACAACGAAGTGAAAAAGCTACTAGCCCAAAGAGGTGGGCATGGTACGGAAATATATAGTGATACAGATGTCGAAGAAGTAAAGCAACAGATTCATGGGAAAAAGCAATAAGCTAATTGGGGAGGAGTATGAAATTAAGTACTCCTCTATTTTCTATTTAGATGAAAAAAATCACTGATTAAAATACAGCTTTATTTTACAATGAAAAGTAAATGTAAGGAGGTGTGCGAATGGAGGAAAAACGTTGTCCGTTATGTGGACAAGAAAATCATTGTGGGGTAGTAAATGGGCAAAAGGATTGCTGGTGTATGACAAAGAGTTTCCCTAAAGAAATCCTTGAAGAAGTACCTAAAGAGCAATGTATTTGTCAAAAGTGCTTGGATACATATAAAAAAGATTAAACGATTTCGGTATTAAAAATACTTCAATGCTGTTACGAAACAATAGAGATCAGTTGGTACAATTGTCTACCGCACAACAACCTATCGGACATATATTACTCTGAAAGGAGTGTGTCTAATGACTAAACCAGTTGTACTCAGTAATGTAACAAAGGTTTATTTAGAGGAAAACCAAAGGATCCTCGATAAAATGATGCAGGGCATGACCTATGTGACCATAACATGTAGTATTTCAGAAAATTTTATTAAGCAAATATTACCGCATCAAGTAGCTGCTATTAAATTGTCGGAAAACGTTTTGCGATACACCACGAATATACTTGTACAAAATCTCGCGTTAGAAATAATAGCAACAAGTACGGAAACTGTTGAATGCCTCGAAGCGATACAAAATAGATGCTGTATCGTACAAAATTCGGAATGTGAATTGTACGAATATATGTGTGCTTATAAAGAAATTACTGGGGCTATGTTCCAAGCAATGAGTTTACCGCCAGTTTCCAATAATATTAATATAAACTTTCTGCGAACAATGATTGTTCACCATCAGGCAGGCGTTCGACTAGCGCAAAACGTTTTAAGGTTCTGTATTTGCCAAGAATTAATACCAATCCTTCGAAATATGATTCAAACTATGTGCGATCGTATTTGCGAAATGGAAAAATTACTAGATGCTTTAAAGGATTGCGAGAATTGCTAGTTTGAATTTAACATTTATAAAGTGAAAAAACGCTAGAGTCGAAGTCGATTTTAGCGTTTTTTTTGTGACTACAATGTATATCAGCGAAACTCAACTCTTGATGAAAAATAATCAAACATTCTCAACAGAAGGAGCGCACATAAATGTTACTGTTCGTTTATTACTATCGTAAAGACACCATTCTCGATGATCAACAACCGATCCAACATTGATACCGTATTGCTTTTCTTGTAATGCGATTGGTTGGCCATAGCGAATACGAATAGGTAACTTTTTATTGCGATGATAAAGACCTGATTCATGACTATGTCCGAAGAAAAGAAGCGATTTATTAAATGGCGGAAATGTAGGCTGCCACGTCACACTCCATTTAAATTGATGTCCATGCATAAGTGTTGCACCATCAATCTCCATTGTCTCAGGTAGTTCTGTAAAACGTTCAATACCAGTTACACGTGTAATACGCTCTTCCTGATTGCCACGAATAGAGGGGAATGTTAGTAAATTTTCAAAATCATTTTCGACTATCGCAGCTTTTTGTAGCGGTATACCCGACATTGTTTGAGCCTTTTTCTTACTTACAGTACATTCGTATAAATCACCTAATCCCAATACCTTTGCATCTTTCGCAGATTGCTGAATATGGGCTAGAACTGCCTTAGTATCTTCTATATTAGAATGTAAATCTCCTAAAAGTGCGTACAACATTTTAATCAGGCCTTTCATCAATTATGCCTCGGCATAATTCCGTGACATCCGCCGGAGGCTTTAACTTCTTTCAGCGGGTGTCCAAACATCTGTAGCTGACGCTTAGCTTTCGCTACCAAAACATTTGCCACTGACGCTTCGCTTTCGTGCAGATAAACATTGTACCTGTCGCTATGCTTTCGGTTCAAAAGACATTTGCTGAAAGAAGTTATTCATTATACAAATATCATACACCTAACAGAAATTGATAGAAAAGTAAAATGTATAAATATATTTAGTTACATATGGATTATATTTCAGTTCATCACCATAACATCGAGTTGATTTCCGTTCCGACTGTGTGCTTTCCTAGAGGCGTCCTATGAGCCGCTTGGGCCAATAAATGTTGGTCACGAAGTCGTTATCCTAGGACGTAATGTATATAGCCTTCGTTCCACTATTGCTAATCCCAAAGAATCAGCAGTCTCCCTCCAATCAATTTTCCCGCATGACAAATACTTTAATAAAATGTCATCTCTAACTTTCGGTAATGAGTCTTATATTTTTTATGTGTAGAAAAATTGCCAACGTTTTCATAGATTGATAAAATATAATTGGAATTTTCTGATTTTTCTAGAACGATTCTACAGGGTATGAGGGAAATGAATTTTAAAAAATTTGGGGGGCTTATGATGACGATGTTAATGACAGATATTCTACAAAACTATGCTATGCAGCAACCAAATGGGATTGCAACGGTTTACGATGGGACAAAGCTATCCTATAGTGAATTTTATAAAGGTGCAGAAACATTCGCATCATACTTACAAGAGCAAGGCTTTGAAAAAGATGATGTAATTGCATTATATACGCTCAATTCAGATATATTTTTAATCGCTTATATCGGTGTTCAGTTAGCAGGCTATGTTGTCATGCCTATTAATACAAAACTAGCAGCTCCAGAGGTCGAATTTATTTTTAATCATTCAGAAGCTAAAGGGCTTATTTATGATGAAAGGTTAGAGGATGTACTCGCAACTATTGCCTATCCATTTCAACATACTGTAGGGCTCAAAGAGATGAAAGACGTTATTAAAAACTATCCAGGTCAAAGAAAAGCTGTCAAATTGGAGCCTCATGATACTGGTGTTGTTATGTATACTTCTGGGACGACGGGTAAACCAAAAGGGGTAATGCTAACTCATCAAAATATTGTATCAACTGCGGATATATGGTCGTCCTCAATGGATATGACCAATGAGGATAGAATGTTTATTTGTACGCCTTTATTTCATTGTGCAGGCCTTCATGTATTTGCGATGCCGATGTTTTATAAAGGCGGTACGATGGTTATAGAAGAGGCTTTTTCTGCGACAAACACTTTAGAACAGTTTGTTGCTACAGATTCAACAATTTTCTTTGGTGTTCCGTCAATGTATACAATTATTTTAAATACACCTAACTTTAAGGAACATACATTTAAAAATTTACGTTTATTATGTTACGGAGCGGCACCGATGCCTTATGAGCTTGTTAAGCAAGTGAAGGAGGCTTTCCCTAATGTGAAAGTACAAAACCTGTATGGACAAACTGAAAATTCTCCTGCAACTACTTCTCTTTTAGATGCCGATGCATTGACAAAGATTGGATCAGTAGGAAAACCATTAGCTCAAACGGACGTCCGTGTTGTTGATAGCTTTGGTGAAACGGTGCCAGCGGGTGAGGTAGGAGAAATTTGTGTCAAAGGACCACAAGTCATGAAAGGTTATTTACGTAACCCTGAAGAAACAGCTAGAGCAATTAAAGATGGCTGGCTCTATTCAGGAGATTTAGGGCGTTTTGATGAAGAAGGTTATCTCTATATTGTTGATCGTAAAAAAGATATGATCATTCGAGGTGGCGAAAATATTTATCCTATCGAGATCGAAGAGGTTTTATATCAACTGCCAGAAATTTTAGAGGCTGCCGTTGTAGGTTTACCACATGAGGTATATGGCGAAGTCCCGAAAGCATTTGTCGTATTGAAGGAAGGGAAGTCTTCCGATGAAGAGGCGATAATGGCTTATTGTCGGACTCAGCTTGCAAAGTATAAAGTGCCACATGAAATTGAATTTTTAACTGAATTGCCACGTAATGCTTCTGGTAAAGTTTTAAAGCATGTATTACGACCAAGAGTAAGCACGCATAACGTGTAAAACGGTTTGATGAAACTCGAAAATAGCAAACATAGTAATACCTTATCGGGCGTACACTGAATTTAGAGATGCTATTGTGTAGAGGATTTATATTAGGCCTCTGCGCAATTGCGTTCGAGGCTTTTACTTCTGGATGTTTGGACAACCGCTGAAAGAAGTTAAAATAGGAACGTCTATGAAATTAGCGTATAATAGAGTCTGCGACAAATTGAAATAATATAATAGAATTGAAGTTATTGTCTTCAAACAAGATAGGAGCGGAATTTGTCTTGTGGACGAGGTATAAACGCCTTTTACTAATAGGTATTATGATAATCATGCTACTTTCAAGTTGCAATCCGTTTTCGCAGCATGAAACGCAAAACAAAGGATTAACTGTGTTAACGGTAGAGTTTAATAGTGGTGCCCCCATACCTAACCTTTATATAACTGCTACAGATGTAGAGAAAGGAGAGGTAGTGGAGGATGCGGTTGGCTCGGAAGAGGGCGAAGCAACATTTTCGAAGCTTATCGAGGGGCGGAAATATGCTATGGCAGCAACTACGCTTGAAAATAGTACAACAAACGATGGTTATACGACAATCGAAAATTTTACATATGATGCGACAAAGCCGTATTATCGATTGGAAACACATTTTTCGAGGGATGAGCAAGAGCTGGATGTACCAGTTGTTATGCAAAATCCTGAACTACCACATGGCTGTGAAATAACATCATTAACAGCTGTATTAAATTATTATGGGCTAGACGTTACGAAGCTGGAAATGGCTGATAATTATTTACCAAAGCAAACAATAAGTACTGTAGACGGACAACGATTTGGTCCAAATCCAGCACAGGCTTTTGCAGGAAATCCTCGTGATAAAGCACACGGTATGTATGTCTTTGCAGCTCCGATTGTCAAAGCCGCAGAGGCAGTAATAGCAGATAAACAGGCAAACTTACAGGTGACAAATAAGAGTGGTGCCACGCAGGACGAAATTTTACAGCTTGTTCGAGAGGGAGTCCCTGTTGTGACATGGGTTACATTAGATTTATCAGAGCCAAAAAGAGATCTAGATAAGGGCTGGATCTATGAAGGTGAAAAAGTGCCGCATGAAGCGTATATGAACTTACATGCTGTTGTTTTAACCGGGCATTTAGGAGATAAAGTAGTTGTTATGGACCCGTTAAAAGGCTTTGTCACTTATAATGTGGATCAGTTTTTTAAAAGCTATAGAGAGTTAGGTGAACAAGCTGTAGCCGTTCATAAATGATTCGAAAGAAGAGTTATAAGTCGTACAAGGAAAGTATGTTACACTTGTAAAAAAAGGCTTGTCACTGGGGATGACCCCCACGTGATGTGAGAGCCAAATAAAAGCTAAAGTGAGTTGAGTAGAATGGCCATTGAGCACGCTTTTTTACCGGTTTTATTAGGAGATGAAATGAATGCTTACGGCATGGCAAGAGCATTTTACGAGTCCTATGGCGTTAAACCACTTGCATTAAATCATACGAATATGGAGAAAATACAGCAGAGTGATTTATTAATATTTCGTGAAGTTCCAAGACTCCATATTGAAGATCGTTTTGTCGTGGCGTTAAAGGCAATTGCAGAGGAATTTGCAGGAAAAAAATTGCTGTTGTTAGCCTGCGATGAATTTTACGTAAAAAAAATTGTGCAACATAAAGAGGAGCTAGCAGAGTATTTTGTAATTCCTTATGTGGATGCAAACCTTGCTAATGAGCTATTAACGCGTGAGAGCATGTATGAACTTTGTGCGAAGTTCGGCTTTCACTATCCGGCAATGCATGTTTGCACCGTCAATGATTACGAGGAATTTGACATTCCTTTTGAATACCCCGTTGTCATTAAACCTTTGAATATGACAAAGTATGCTACATGTATTTTTCGAGGCAAGAAAAAAGTGTATATTGCAAAAGATAACGACGAAAAGGATGCTATTTTCCACGCCATTTATAAGGAATCGGCATACCGAGATGACTTAATGGTACAGCAATATATTCCTGGCGAAGATGCTCATATGTGTGTCGTAAATGCTTATGTTGGGCAAGATAATAAGGTAAAACTGCTATCTGTAGGTAACCCAATTTTAGAAGAGCATTCTCCAGAGGGGATTGGTCGCTATGTAGCCATCATGACAGCATACGATAAAGACTTAATGGACCGCGTGAAATTGTTTTTAGAAGAAATTCGATTCCAAGGCTTTGCCACGTTTGATATGAAGTATGATGAACGTGACGGTCAATATAAGTTATTAAGTATTGAATTACATAATGAACTTTCAAATTATTATGTGACTGCAAGTGGCTATAATTTAATGCAATATGTTGCAGATGATTTTATCCGAGGAAGCAAGCAACAGCTAACATATGTTCAGAACAAGCATCTTTGGACAATTGTCCCTAATGGTGTCCTTTTTAAATATGTTCAAAATGAACAGCTTGTGATAGAAGCGAAAAGCCTTATTCGCCAAGGAATGGCTACGGATTCCATCTTTAATTATAAAGATATGAATGCGAAGCGTTGGTTGAATATAACGCTTGATAATTTAAACTTTTATCGCCAATATAAGAAATATTTTAACAACAAAGGTCTGTCAAACTAATGAAAAAACAAACTTTAGGTATAATTGGTGGCGTTGGTCCACTTGCAACGATGTTTATCGGTGAAATGATTGTAAGACGTACGAAGGCAGCGAAGGATCAGGAACATTTACATACAATCATTGATAATGATACGAATATCCCTGATCGTACTGCCTTTATTTTAGATAGTACAAAAGAAAATCCTGTACCAGTGATAGTCGCAGATGCAAAAAAGCTTGCTTCTGTTGGGGCAGATGTGATTGCTATTCCATGTAATACGGCACATACCTTTTATGATGAGATTGTTGAAGGTTCTCCGGTTCCGGTATTACATATGATAAGGGAAACGGCAAAGCGCGCCTCTGATTTAGGGGCAGAGCGTGTAGGTATTTTAGCGACAACGGGTACATTAACCTCACGTATGTATCAAGATGCGTTAGAGGAATTTGGTATCATACCAGTAGTTCCAGACGATGTGATGAAAGAAAAAGTCATGTCTATTATTTATGATTATGTAAAGGCTGGAAAAGATGTCTCTCAGGAGGATTGGCAGCCGATAGAAGAAGCAATGCTTGCACTTAATTGTGATCGTATCGTATTAGGATGTACTGAATTATCAATCGTCAATCGAGATTTAAAATTAAGTGACAAATATATCGACTCATTAATCGTGTTAGCAGAACGTGCTATATTAGCATGTGGCTATGAAATTGTAGATTAACAATCGTATGAACCAAATAAAATCTGCACGCTTTTCACAGGTAAGTTGTAAACCTTCAAAGAATCTCAAGTATCTAAAAGGGCTTGAAGGCTGACAAATCCCGTGATGAGTCGTGCAGATTTTTTTATCTGTATACTCAAAATTCATTTGGGGAGATTAAGAAAGCCCCGTTTTTGAAACGATTATACAAAGGTTTACGTACATATGAAGTAGGAAAATGATTAGTGTGTTAAACTAGTGTCAAGTAGATAGAAGGTGGGAAATTACATGTCAGTAATAAATGTATTAAATGAAGATTTACAAGCAAAATGGAAATTTGAAGAGCCGATGAAAATTCAAGAAGAAATGATTCCAGCTATGCTTGAGGGCAAAGATATTGTAGCCGAATCACCGACAGGGTCGGGGAAGACTTTAGCGTATGTACTTCCTTTACTAAATAAAGTAAACGGTTCAAAAAAACAAACACAAGGACTTATTGTAGCCCCGTCACAGGAACTAGCAATGCAAATTGTAGAGGTTATCCGTGAATGGACAGCGGGTTCTGATATTACGGTTCAACAACTAATTGGTGGGGCAAACTCTGCACGTCAAATCGAAAAGTTAAAGAAAAAACCGACAATAGTTGTAGGAACACCTGGCCGATTAAATGAATTAGCACGTGCTGGGAAATTAAAGCTAAAAGAAATTGAAACAGTTATTTTAGATGAGTGCGATCAGTTACTAAGTCGTGAATATCGTGTTGTCGTAAAATCCTTTATCGAAAGTGCAGCATTTGGGCGACAAGTAGTTGTTGTTTCAGCAACAATTACGGAGGAAATTGAATTAGTGGCTAGTCGCATGATGTTCGAGCCGATACGTTTCAAAATTAAACCAGAGGATATGTTAAAGGTTGGTAAAGTTGTACACTCTTTCGTGAAAGTGGAGGAGCGTGATAAAACTGATTTCTTACGCCGACTATCACATATAGAAGGATTACGTGGGTTGGCTTTCGTCAACAATATCGATCAATTGCTAATGAAGGAAACGAAATTACAATATCGTACGGCACCGATTGTGACATTACATTCTGACATGAAGAAGGAAGAACGTAAAAAGGCGTTAGATGCTTTTCGTAAAGGTGATGCGCGTATTTTAATTGCTACAGATATTGCAGCACGTGGTTTAGATATTGAAGGTTTAACACATGTTATTCATGTCGATGTACCAAGAACAATTGAGCAGTATCTGCATCGTTCTGGTCGTACAGGCCGTGCCGGAGCAGATGGTGAAGTATTAACGTTATTATCTTATCGTGATGAAAAAACGTATAAAAAATGGACAAGAGAAATTTCTGCGAAACCTGTACAGAAAGTATGGCATGAAGGCAAGTTAGTGGAGGGTAATTCAAAAACAATTGGACAAAAGCGAGGTAAATAATATGACGTTTGAAGAAAAATTACAAGCATATGCAGAACTTGCGGTAAAAGTCGGTGTTAATATTCAACCTGGGCAATACTTATTAGTTAATACTTCAGTGGAAGCATTAGATTTCGCCCGTTTAGTTGTGAAAGAGGCTTATAAAGCTGGTGCAGGACGTGTTCATGTTAATTTTTCAGATGATGAAATGGATCGTGCTTACTTTGAGCATGCTTCAGATGAAGAATTTAATCGTTTCCCAGAATGGGTAGTTAAAATGCGTGATGAAGTGATCGATCGTAAAGGAGCACTATTATGGATTGATGCTGCAGACCCTGATAAATTAGCAGGTATTTCAGCAGATCGCCTAGCTACTCATCAAAAGGTATCTGGAGCTGCTCTGAAAAACTATCGTAACGCCGTAATGAAGGATTTAATAGCTTGGTCGATCGTTGCTGTCCCTTCTCCAAAGTGGGCATCGAAAGTATTCCCGAACTTAGCGGCTGAGGAACAAGTACCAGCATTGTGGGAAGCTATTTTTAAAACTGTTCGTATCGGTGAAGGCAATGCTGTTGAAAACTGGCGTGAACACGTAGTAAATTTAGAATCTCGTGCGGACCTGCTAAACAATAAAAAATATGCAAAGCTGCACTATACAGCACCAGGTACTGATTTAACAATTGCCTTAGCACCACAGCATAAATGGCTTACTGGAGGTAGTAAAACGCCAGATGATACTATCTTTATTGCTAATATGCCGACTGAAGAAGTTTATACGTTACCGATGAAACAAGGTGTAAATGGCTATGTAAGCAATACAAAACCATTAGTTTATCAAGGAAATATTATCGATGGCTTTAAACTGACATTCGAAGAAGGAAAAATTGTTAAGGCTGAAGCACAAGTAGGCCATGATTTATTACAGGAGCTTATTAATGTAGATGAAGGCTCTTGCTATTTAGGTGAGGTAGCACTTGTACCGCATGAATCACCAATCTCAGCATCGGAGATTTTATATTTTAATACATTGTTTGACGAAAATGCATCGAACCATTTAGCGATTGGCGAAGCTTATCCAACTTGCTTAGAAGGTGGAAGAGATTTAGAAAACGGACAGCTTGAAGCGTTAGGTGCAAATATTTCAGTGACACATGAGGACTTTATGATTGGTAGTGGTGAGATGGACATTGACGGTATTTTACCAGATGGAACGGTAGAGCCAATTTTCCGCAAAGGTAGCTGGGCATTTTAAGCTCTTGATAAAACATCTTTCAGCAAATGTCTTTTGTACCGAAAGCGTAGCGACAGGTACAGGTGTCCAAACACCCGCTGAAAGATGTTAAAGCCTCCGGCAGATGTCACGGAATCGGAAAGGAGTTGGGCAGATGAAACGATTACTAAGCTTAATTGGTACAGCTATATTCATGATGGTATTTTGTGCTTCATCTGCTTTTGCTCATACTGAAAACTACCTATCAATTGGAGATTCCTTGGCGGCTGGTCAAACACCTTATCAACAGATTGATACAGGCTATAGTGATTTAATTGCTATGAGATTAGGAATGACTGGGCAATTAAGTTTCTATACAAAGGAGCTCGCTTTCCCAGGCTATACAACAGCTGATGTCTTGAAACGAGTACAATCAGAGGAAGCGAGTGACTTACTAGCTAATGCAACACTTATTACTATTTCGGCAGGTGCCAACGATTTACTGCGTCTAGTGCAGGTCAATCCAACTGCAGGTACATTAGCCTTTACGCAGCTGCAAACAGATTATGCATTAAACATTGCCAGAAAAAATATGGCGAAGATTTTGGATGAGTTGAAAGTGCGAGCACCTAAAGCTAAGGTCTATGTAATGGGCTATTATTTTGCCTATCCAAATGTTCACGCTACGCAAAAAGAAGGCACAAATGCACAGCTTGTAAAGTTAAATACGATTTTACAGCAACAGGCAGAGCAAGCCGGAGCAATTTATGTAAACGTCTATGATGCTTTTGGGTTAAACGCAACAAACTTTTTACCCAATATTTCTGACGTACATCCAAATTTTGAAGGCTATCGCCAAATGGCAAATGCATTTTTACATAAATATAGTGGAAGTAAAGCTTTAGCCATTTCTTCAAACGAACTGCCAAAGCCTAACCCTATTTCATTTGAGCAGATTTTAGAACAACTAGCGAAGGCAGAGCAGAAACAAGAAGAAAAAGAAACGCCAAGCCCTACTGCGCGTGCCATTCAAGATTTTACAGGATACGTTGCTTTTATGGAGAAGGTAAGAGCAAAACGTTTTAATCATAACTATTTGTAACAGGGCATCGACAAAGATGCTCTTTTTTATGTTGAATATCTATCAAAATATAAGCGACGGATGAAATCAGCGGGTCGAAGGGTAGAATCCCCTGAGCGACAGATAAAACCGGGGCGACGGAAAGAACCCTCGAAGCGACGGATAGAATTGCCGAAGCGACGGAAAGAACCCCTGGAGCGACGGAAAAAATCTTTGAAGCGACGGATAGAATTGCCGAAGCGCCGGAAGGAACCCCCGTAGCGATGGAAAGAACCGGAGCGACGGATACCCCAACACCTCAGCTCCCACATTATATGAGGAACCTTTATCAAACTAATAAAAGGAAAAACAATCAATCCATCAGCCGTGATAAAATGAAATAGACAGGAGGCGCAAAGAATGAAAATATTTCATACAGCAGATTGGCATTTAGGAAAGCTTGTACAAGGCGTCTATATGACGGAGGATCAACAATATATTTTACAGCAATTTATGCTAGCCATAGATGAGGAAAAACCGGATGTTATCGTTATAGCAGGTGATTTATATGACCGTTCGATGCCCCCTATTGAGGCAGTGAATTTACTAAATGATATTTTGGCGGAAATTGTGCTTGATAAAAAAATCCCCGTGTTAGCGGTTGCGGGGAACCACGATAGTGCAGGTCGCTTGAACTTTGGCAGTAGTTTAATGAGTGATAGTGGCTTACATATTAAAGGCCAATTTACGAAAGATCATGCACCGGTAGTTTTAAATGATGAGTATGGTGAAGTACATTTTCATCTCGTACCATATGCAGAGCCGGCTTCAGTACGGACTATTTTAGAGGATGATTCCATTCGATCTCATCAAGAGGCGATGGAAAAAATTGTCGACCATATTGGACATAGTTTAGATTCAACAAAACGTAATGTTTTTGTAGGACATGCCTTTGTGACGAAGTATGGAGAAGAGGAAGCGAATACGAGTGATTCTGAGCGACCTTTATCAATAGGAGGCTCGGATTGCATAAATGCAGCATTGTTTAAGCCTTTTCATTACACAGCACTTGGACATTTGCATAAAGCACATTTTGTGTTGAATGAAACGATTCGATATGCCGGTTCTCCATTGAAGTATTCATTATCTGAGCACTTACATGAGAAGGGCTTTTTAATAGTGGAGCTAGATGCAAAAGGAGAAATCACTGTCACAAAACGTAAGCTTATAGCGAGACGGGATTTACGTGTGGTAGAGAGCTTAATGGATGATTTATTGCAATTACCACCTAGTGATGATTATGTATTTGTACGACTAACAGATGCTACGTCAGTAACTTCGCCGATGGAACGTATTCGTACGGTGTTTCCTAATGCGATGCATGTTGAGCGAAAAGTAGCACGCCAAGAGGTATCACATGAAATTCAGACGATTGAGACAGAGAAAATAGAAGACATCGATTTATTCCGATCATTTTTTACAGATATAATTGGCGTACAGCCAGATCAAGATACAGAGCGTCTATTTACAGAAATGCTACAAGAATTATTAGATGAGGAGCGGGAGACAGTAAAATGAAGCCTTTAAAGTTAACGATTACTGCATTCGGTCCATATAAAAATACAGAGGTTATTGATTTTCAACAGCTTGGTGAACAACGTCTATTTGCGATTTCTGGAAAAACAGGTGCTGGGAAAACGACGATTTTTGATGCTATATGCTATGCACTTTACGGATCGGGTAGCGGTGAAGATCGTCAGGATACTGCTATGCTACGAAGTGGGTTTGCAGATGATGATATGTATACTGCAGTGGAGCTCGTTTTTGAAATGCATGATAGAGTCTATCAAATTTTACGTCAGCCAGGTCATATTAAAGCAACAAACAAAAGTGTTACTGGTAAGAAAATTGAACTGGCTGAAATCAAAGGAGACACGCTTGATTATAGTATTGTAGAAAAGCAGCAAACGCTTGAGGTAGATAAAAAGCTACAGGATATTATCGGCCTCACAAAGGATCAGTTTAGTCAAATTGTTATGCTGCCACAAGGTGAATTTCGCAAGCTGTTAACCTCAGATTCTACGAATAAAGAAGTTATTTTGCGTAAAATTTTTAAAACAGATCGCTTTGGTGCGATAACAAAAAGACTTGATGCGAAACGAAAAGAAGCGGAAAGTGATTTACTGCGTGCTCAACAATTAAAGGAACATCTTCTTGGCCAAATTGCAGGCGCTTTACCACAGCGTTCGTCATCTTTATTTACTTGCATTACTAATAATACTGAAAATATGCATCAGCTGAAGAAGGCTCTGGAAGAGGAGCAGACCTATTATACGGAATGTATACAATTGGAACAGCAACGCTATAAAGAGGCTTATGCACATCATCAAAAAGAGCAAGAATTTTATAGTAGAGCGAAAACACTGAATGAGCAATTTGATGAGCAAACTAATCGTCAGAATCGCCTACAAGCATTGCTAAAAGACCAAGATATATATAGCGCAAAAGAACGCGAAATTGCATTAGCAGAGAAAGCCGAGCGTCTTGTCATACTTGAACAACAATGTATCGATTTACGTGCTGAGCAAAATCGTAAAGAACAATCCTATCAGCAAGTGATGACAGAGCAGAAAAACACAGAAGCTCAGTTAAAAATAGCACAGGAAAAGTTTCACGTTGAAGAGGCGAAAGAACCTGAGCGTCAACACGTTCTACAACAGGAATTACAGCTACAAGCATTATTGCCGACATTCGAGGCGTATGAGAATAATCTGCAGCAAATGCAAATAACTGAACAATATGTTGCAACAGCAAAGCTAGCAGTAGTCGATAATAGTAAAATCGTAGAAACAGGACAAATGCAAGTTCAGCAATTAGCAAAAACAATTGAACAATATGAAAATCAACTTCAGCCATATGAAAGTTATTTAGAACAGCTACCGAAGCTAAAAGAGCAAGTATCGTTACTAGCGCAAGTTGAAAAATATACGAGAGCGGTTGCAACTGCAGAGCAGGATGTAGCCACTACTAATGTCCATTATCAAGAAAGTAAGCAGGCTCTTCAAAAGCTGGAGCAACAATGGATTGCGAGTCAGGCAAGTATTTTAGCACAGCAACTTAAGGACGGAGAGCCTTGTCCAGTGTGCGGTAGTACAACACATCTCGAAACACATCGTGAGCAATTAGAGATGATCGAATTAGCAGAGGTGGAGGCTTTACGAGGAAAGGCTAGTACTGATGAGCGCAAGTTTTTAGAAAAAGAAGCTTTATTGAACTCTACAAAGCATCTTCTACAAGAGGCGCTAGAACAGATAGAGACGAATGAGATTGATCAATCGAATCAAGCACAAATTGTAGCCTCCTTGCAAAACGTAGAGCAACAAATAACAATCTTAAAAGTAGTGAGCAATCAATTGTCTGATGTACGTATGCAACAAAAAGATCATCGTACACGAATGGAGCAGCTACAAGAAAAGCAATTAAAACTAGAGCAATATTTAGCTGAGAAGACAAAGGAATTGACTAAGGAACAAGCAATTGTGGAAGAGCAGCAAAAGCATATTCCAGAAAATCTTACGACGCTGCAAGCATTGAAACAGGCAATCGCTGATATAGGGTCACAAAAGGTTGCATTACAAACCGCGTGGAATATTAGCCAACAAAGTCTGCAATCTGCCAAGGAAGCAGCAAATAATGCTAGAATGACCGTAGAAATAGCGAAACAGGCATTTGAGGAATTAAAGCTGAAAATGGATGAAAAGCGCGAGCAATTTTCAGTAAGTATGACGGAAGCGGGCTTTGAAAACTATGAAGAATTTGCTACTGGGAAGCGAAGCATGCTGCAAATAGAAGCTTTACGGAAGGCTTGCAATGATTATGCACTACAAATCCACACATTACAGGTACAAATTACTGAGGGCGAGAAGCACCTTAAAGGGCAAGAGAAACAAGATTTAACGGTAATGGAAGAAAAGCTAGGGATGCTGCGTGTCACATATGAGGAAGCCTTCAAAGTATTGCAGCAAATGGAAGGATTTGCGAAGGCTTGTGTAGACTTTATCGAAAAAGTTGAGGAGACCGAACGGGAGATTCATTTACTTGAAAAAGAGGCAGGACGAGTGAAGGAGCTCTATGCAATGTTAAATGGACAGAATGCGAAAAAGCTGTCTTTTGAGCGTTATATTCAAATCAATTATTTAGATAAAATTACAGAGGCAGCAAATGTCCGGCTTTATCATTTATCCAACGGTCAATTTGAGCTACGACGTTCTGATCGCTTAGAAAAGCATGCTAAGCAAAGTGGGCTTGGACTAGATGTGTATGATGCTTATACAGATCAATTACGAGATGTGAAAACACTATCAGGGGGAGAAAAGTTTAATGCTTCTTTAAGTCTTGCCCTTGGGATGGCAGATGTCATTCAAAGCTTTCAAGGTAATATCCGCATTGAAACGATGTTTATTGATGAGGGCTTCGGTTCTCTCGATGAAGAAGCATTAAATAAGGCGATTGATACGCTTATTGATTTACAAGATTCCGGACGCATGATTGGAGTCATTTCACACGTTGCAGAGTTAAAAGCTACAATGCCTGCTGTGTTGCATGTTGAAAAAGCAATGAACGGTCACAGTCAAACATATTTTGAAGTGAAATAACAAAGAGGCGTATTTCTGTTTATATGGAAATACGCCTTTTTTGTTATTTTTTTGTTACGTTAGGATTTGTTCCTTTTTTTGCAGCGATTACTTTTTTGACAATCGGGATAACGATAGGTGCTAATTTTACAGCGGTTTTAACAACTTTAGATACTTTCACAAAATAACAGCTCCTTAAGTACTATCTGTTTAAGGAGAGGTTGAGATGAAACTTATCGGATCACGCGAACAGCCTGAACAATATTCCAAATAACGACTCCTAATGAAACGAGAATGTAAATTGCGAATGAAGCAAACCAAATGATAAGAAAATTATTACTACCGTCAAAATTGGTGTTGAATGATAAAGTTGAGAAGACAAAGACTGCAAAGAATATGATTCCGAATGCGACTGGAATTATATGCGAAATCAGTGCTCGAATAGAGTGCCTCTTTACGTCGCTATCTTTTGTAACAAAGTAAACGACTAATGGCACAATAAAGGGTGCGAATAAAATACTGAGATAACTAAAGGCAGATAAAATTTTTTGGTTCTCCATAGTAGTACCTCCTTTTTTAATATTTACGCATGAAAAACGATAAAGTTTCAAAAAAAAATGTGGAAGAGGTTGTAATCGTAACAGTGTTTGCGTACAATGAGGTTGTTCAATTAAATTAAGATGTAACGACCACAAGGGGAGCTGATGATGTCAGCTGAGACTGGGCACGTAATGCCTTGACTCTTCGAACCTGTAAGTTAACACTTGCGTAGGGATTGTGGATAGAAACCGACACTTTTACGATGTGAGGCTCTGTCCTGGCATCGTTTTTTTATCTTTATTGATGCCAGATAGGGACATATTTGCCAACTGATTTCTATTCCTGCTCTTGTATCCTACATCGGAACAAAGGAGAGAATATTTATGGACAATAAAAAACTTTTAATGCTTGTGGAGATTGCGATATTCGCAGCGATTGGCCTTGTACTAGATCAGGTTTCCTTTAAAGTATGGGCACAAGGCGGCTCTGTTAGTCTAGTGATGGTACCAATAATTTTAATAGCATTCCGCTGGGGCCTTATTCCTGGCCTGACAACGGGATTACTTATTGGTGTGATGCAAACAATGTTTGGCGCCTATATTATACATTGGCTACAAGGATTACTTGATTATGGTGTTGCCTTTACAGTAGTAGGCTTGGCGGCCGTTGTTCGCCGACCAGTGCTCGATGCTGCCAAAGATTTAAACAAAAAGAAAATGGCACTTTATATTATTGTAGGAACTGTATTAGCGGGCTTTTTACGTTATGCAGCACATACCATTGCGGGCGCTGTATTTTTCTCAGAGTATGCTGGCGATCAAAATGCGTGGATTTATTCAATCATCTACAATGGAACATATATGCTACCAGCAACGATTTTAACAGCGATTGTCGGTGTTCTACTATTTACAGCAGCACCTCAATTAATGCAACGAAAATCATAATTAGTATGCCCTTCACATAAGTGGAGGGTTTTATTATTATTGAAACTAGAACACCCACCTTTTATACCCTAAAAAGAATCCAAAAGGCGGAGGATTTTTAGAGCTAGATAGGGATGGCATTTGTTAAAACGTATCCATGGATATAGTTGATTGGAGTGGAGACTGGGCGACTCTTTGGGGATTAGCAATAGAGGAACGGAGGCTAAAACCATCACGTCCTGTGATAACGCCTTCGTGACCAACATCCTGTTGGCCTAAGCGGCTCATCGGACGCCCCCAGGAAGCTTTGCTCTGTGCGAAAGCGAAGCGACAGCAACAAATGTGTTTCTGTAGCGAAAGCAAAGCGTCAGCTACAAAGCGCCCAGTCGGAACGGAAATCAACCCCACGCTATAGTGAAGAGCCTGTTTTTCAGCACTTTACAATTCATGATGGCATATAATATTTAAAGCGTTTAGCGTTTTTTGTATAAAAAGTTATGTTATATTAATGAATAGACATTAGATGAAAGGGACGTTAAAAATGATTGTAAAAACGCAAGAAGAGATTGAAGCATTTAAAAAAATCGGCCGTATTTGTGCTGAAATTCGTGAGGCAATGAAGGCTGCTACAAAACCAGGTGTAACAACACTTGAATTAGATGAAATTGCAGGTCGTATGTTTGCAGAAGCAGGAGCAATTTCTGGACCTAAAGGGGAGTATGATTTCCCAGGATACACATGTATTAGTGTGAATGAGGAAGTCGCACATGGTATTCCAGGTAAACGTGTGATTAACGAGGGAGATATCGTAAATATTGATGTATCTGGTTCATTAAATGGCTATTTTGCTGATACGGGCATTTCATTTGTAGTTGGTGATGGCTATGAGGATAAAGAAAAGTTATGTCGCGTAGCTAAAAGTGCTTTCGACCGTGCGATGACAAAAGTAAAAGCTGGATCAAAATTAAACCAAATCGGTAAAGCTGTTGAGCGTGAAGCATATGCCAATGATTTAACAGTGATTATGAACCTAACAGGTCATGGTTTAGGTCGTTCTTTACACGATGAGCCAAATCATATTTTAAACTACTACGATGCTTGGGATTCAACAATTATGAAAGAAGGCATGGTGCTTGCAGTCGAGCCATTTATCTCAGCGAAAGCGGAGCATATTGTAGAGTCAGGTGATGGCTGGACATTCGTTACGCCAGACAAATCATTAGTTGCTCAAATCGAGCATTCAATTATCGTTACTAAAGACAAACCAATTATTTTAACTTCTCTAGATGAACAATAAAAAAGCTAAAAATCCTGCTAACCAATTTATTTTTGGTAGGCAGGATTTTTTTTAATAAATAATATACCGACAAGTAGCACTCCGCATAAAAACAAGGCTGCAGTTGTCACAAGTAGCTCATCAAAACCATTATGTAATGCGACCCCGATATAGGACCAGATAAATACACTTGGGTAGATAATATCAAAATAATGGAATCCAATATGTAGCGCTATTGCTGCTCCAACTGTTAGTAAAATAACTGCCCAAAGTGGATCACTAAGGCCAAGACCATTCCATTGATAAGATGTTAGCGTAAAGCTTACATTTGTCATTAGGCTAAATGTAACCCAGGCTAAATAAATCGAGAAGGGTATACGACCTGTGAGTGAATTATTGCTGAGAGGGTACGTTTTGTACAACTTAAATAAATACAGTACTAAAGCAAACGTACTGATAATTGACATGATAAATAGTTCGTGATGCCAAACAACAATTGCTAACGCCTGCATAATACATATGCTACTATAGAGAACAGTCTGTTGAATAGATGTCTTTTTTAGGTTCATGACTAACCAATAACCAAGTAACATGTAAACCACAATCCAAATCATATAACTAACATTAAACGGTGCAAATATTACTGGAAAACGATTTAAGATCTCTAAAAAAGAATGATCGTTTATTTTCATGAAATAGGATGAAAAGGTTAGGATGAGTGAGACAATAAAAGTTATTGTCATCAAAAAAAATCGAGGCATGTTTTCTCTCCCTTCGTGTTAAATTGTATAGGGAAAAGACAAATAAGTATAGGACTGTAACATTATATTTTCATTATAACGGAAATTTCCAACAATGTATCGTGTTGTTTCGTTAAAAATATCTACAATTTACCATTTGAATAGTTATTCATATATTTCTTTAGTACAATGAGAATATTCAAATGTAAGGAGTGAAGTTTTAATGACTCAAAATTTAAATGATCTAGATTTATCAGTTAAACTGGATAAGAAAATGTATAAAAAGAAATTAAAAGTACTCCAATATGAAATGTTAAATGCTCAACAGTTTTTATTAAAAAATAAAATTGGGTTAATTTTAGTTTTTGAAGGTATGGATGCTGCTGGCAAGGGAGGCGCTATTAAGCGTCTAATTGAACGTGCCGATCCACGTGGCTATGTCGTGCATCCAATTGCAGCACCTCAGCCTCATGAACTACGCTATAATTATTTACAACGTTTTTGGCGAAAGCTGCCACAGCATGGACAAATCGCTATTTTTGATCGCTCATGGTATGGTCGTGTATTAGTTGAGCGTATTGAAGGATTTGCAACAACAGAAGAGTGGTCTCGTGCATACGAAGAAATTAATAATTTTGAAAAGATTTTAACATCAGGAGATTATATTGTTATTAAGTTTTGGCTTCAAGTATCTGATGAGGAGCAGCTTAATCGTTTTAAAGAACGTGAAGAGGATCCGTATAAGTCTTGGAAGCTAACAGATGAAGATTGGCGAAATCGTGAAAAAACACCTCAGTATATAGAAGCTGCGAATGAAATGTTTGAGAAGACCGATAAGAAAAGTGCGCCATGGGTTCTAGTACCAGGTGACGATAAACAATATGCTCGTGTACAGGTGTTGCAAGAAACATTAGCACATATTGAACGTGAGGCAAAAAAACGTGGCCTTCATTTAACGAATGTATTAGGCAAAGCACATTTAGAAGATGCTGAATCATCTAGCCTTGAATTGCTAGAGGAGAAGCCTAAAAAACAAAAACAAAAAGTGAAATAATATTATGGATGCTGTAACAACAAGACGAGATGTTTTAGTTGTAGCAGCATCTTTTTTTACATACAATAAAGTAAAACTGCAATTAGTGGGTGTTTCTTCCATTGGTAAATGAGCTCTGGCATTAAAACGTATTGATAATTATCGGAAGGTTAGTGTGGAAAAATGGTGCTTAAAATTTGGAGATTATTAAGGAAAAAGGGTGAAAATGTGGTATCAATTCAAGGAGGGAAATGCTACATTCGCACATTTTATGAAAAAGATGCACAAAGTTTAACCGATCTCGTAAGTCGCAATAAATACTTTTGGTCTACACATGAACCGTTACAACGACCTGAATACTATACAATTAATGCTCAATATAAAAAAATTCAAGAATGCTTATACTTAATGGACTCAAAGAGGGAATTTACTTTTGGTATTTTTGAGCAAAGTACAAATAATCTAATAGGACATATCGCTCTTTATGCAGTAAAACGTTTACCGTATTCTAGTGCGTTTGTTGGTTATGCGATGGATGAAATTTATATTGGAAAAGGGATCGTCACAGAAGCAGTTAATATGGTCGTGCAATTTGCATTCGAGCAAGTAGGCTTACATCGAGTAGAGGCTTATGTTTCAACACAAAATAATCCTTCTATCCGAGTCTTAGAAAAGGCTGGATTCCAGCGTGAGGGTCTTTTGAGAAAGCTGCTGTACATTAATGGTAAATGGGTGGATCATTATATGTATGCACGTTTAGAAGATCAATAAAAAGAAGCGTCTATCTTTCAGTGTTTGAAGGATAGACGCTTCTTTTTTTATTATTGTTTACTACCGTTTATGATTAAATCAAGGCGACCTGTATTTGGATCAATTACTAATCCATGAACAGGCACGTCTTTAACCATTAACGGGTGATTGCGAATTGTATCGACGCTTTTCTTTACACTTGTTGCTACGTCACCAAAGCCACGTAAAAACTCTTTTAAATCAAAACCTGAATATTCTATCGTGTCGATAGTCTCAGGGGTAATCCCTCTAGCAACCATTTTATTTAGCATTGCTTCTGGGTCAACTGCACTCATACCGCAGTCGTAATGTCCAACAACATACACCTCATCTGCTTGTAGTTCATAAACAGCTACAAGTAAACTACGCATAATTGCACCAAAAGGGTGACTAACTAATGCCCCAGCACTTTTAACGATCTTTACGTCGCCATTACGCAAATTCATAGCTTTGGGTAACAGCTCTACAAGTCGAGTATCCATACAAGATAACACAACGATGCGCTTATCAGGATACTTTGTTGTAATAAAAGGCTCATATTTTTTTTCTTGAACGAAATCTTCATTAAACTTAAGAATATCTTGTAACATTGTCATGAAAGATTGCTCCCTTCCTTACAGGAATTATTTTAGAGCAAAACTATAAATATGCAAACAATAATGACAATATTCACGCAATTTTTTACGAAAAAAAAAGAAGTTTAGTAATTTATTTAGCAAATCGAAATAATTAAGTATCCGCAAAATCCGCCGGAAGATAAATAAAAAACAGCTACAATAATGTAGCTGTTTTCAACAAAATTAAAATTTTTCGTTTGGTTTTGGATCTACAGTTACTGAAGACTTAGAATCTAAACCAACTTGTAGGTAGTGGATGAAGAATGCCAAAGAGATTAATAAAACGGCACTAAAGCCTAATACAGTCGTAATGAACATAATAAAAGCCCCTCTCTACTAAAATAATCTACAATATTATCTAAAGTAATTATACAATAGGTTACTATGAAAATCTAAGGAGAATTTATGACATCCACAACATACCTAGTCCAGACTAATATTAGTAGGTATAAATTACTTAAATTGTCCAGTTAACAATACGGAATGTTAATTATTTTTACCTAATCGTGGTAGTGCTTTCTATATTCAATTGCCCGAAATAATCATATAGTAATGTACTGAGCTTTGAATTAGTCCAAAGCTCTCCAATGAACAACGCTTCCCACTCTCAAAACAAAAAGTTATAGGCAATCCCTTGCAAAAAAATAGAGACATCTAATCAGATTGTCAATAGGTGATGTGTGTTACTAACGCTATTTAATAATGTGCATTTCGTCTGTTGAAATAATTGATTTTAAATTTTCTTGTCCTTGCTTAGCCGTGACGTTTTTTGTAACGAAAGCGTAGCGGCAGGTACAGAAGTCTCAGTCTTTAGTTGGTGAAAGTTCTTTGTGCCAGCACAAAGCCGAATCTAGATGTAATTATGCCGAGGCATAATTGATTAAATATGGGAAGAAATAAAATGAGTCTTTCGGAGCGTTTTCGTAGCGAGTGCGAAAAAAGTATTTTGTCGAATAAATCGACATCAAACTGTTTTATATCATTTTAATGTGACGTTTTAGTAATTATCTGAATTAGTTTTTAATTGTCAGTCGAATTACTTATATGAATGCGTTGGTTTTATTGGATATTTAATCCTGATTTTATGACTAATCAAACATATTTTAGTAATTTTGTGTCGAAGAATAATAATAAATTCTTAACTTTTTTCAAATAAAGACAATTTAGTGTATTATTCTTAATTCAATATAATCAAATATGGTCGAAAAGTGAATAAAAAGTATTTATTACATCGAAAAAAATGTGAAATACATTTATACTATATTATGTATTTATTTAAAATATGGAAAAAAAGGACGAAATAAAGGTAAATAGGAGATTTGGAGGTTCTAGAATGGATATATCGTCGATTGTAGGGTTAATACTTGCGTTTATAGCGCTATTAACAGGAATGGTGCTAAAGGGTGTAAGTTTAAGTGCGTTTTATAACCCAGCTGCCATTCTAATTATCATCTTCGGTACAATTTCCGCAGTAACAATTGCCTTCCCCATGAAGGAGTTAAAGCGTGTACCAAAGCTATTTAAAATTCTTTTTAAAGAAACAAAATTAGCAGATGATATTGAGATTATTAAGATGTTTTCACAATGGGCTGATTTAGCTCGCCGAGAAGGTCTATTAGCACTTGAAAGTAAAGCTTCAGAGATTGAAGACCCTTTTTTAAAAAATGGACTTACATTAGCAATTGATGGTCAGAATGCGGACTATATTCGTGATGTCCTAACAGAAGAAGTCGAAGCGATGGAAGAACGTCATGCTAGTGGTTCTGCAATCTTTACACAAGCTGGTACATATGCCCCGACTTTAGGGGTACTTGGTGCGGTAGTAGGGTTAATCGCCGCATTAGCAGATATGAATGACATAGAAAAGCTAGGACATGCTATTTCAGCTGCTTTCATGGCTACATTATTAGGTATTTTTACAGGTTATGTTTTATGGCATCCGTTTGCGAATAAATTAAAACGTAAATCAGCTATCGAAGTTAAGCAAAAAAGAATGATGATTGAAGGCATCCTTTCTGTCTTAGAAGGGGAGGCTCCACGTGTTATTGAACAAAAATTATCGTCTTACTTAACAATGGAAGAACGTCGTCAAATTTCTGATGAAAGCGGGGCGGGCGGCCTTGGCAAAGAAAGCTAAGAAAAAAAAGCATGATGAACATATCGATGAGTCTTGGCTCGTTCCGTATGCAGATATTTTAACACTGCTATTAGCTGTATTTATCATATTATTTGCATCCAGTTCAGTAGACCAAGAAAAGCTAGAGAGAATGTCAGCGGTGTTTAATCAAGTATTTGATGGTGGAACAAGCTTTTTAGAGCAGCCTTCACCGATACAAAGTCCGAATGCTGAAAGTGATCAAACACCACAAACGCAGCAAAATTCAGCTTACTTAAAGGATCAGCAGGAGTTAGCTCAAATTAAAGATAGTGTTGATAATTTCATTGCTGTTCATGAGATGGAAGGTCAATTCGCAACAGCGATGACTGATGAAGGATTACTTGTTACAATTCGTGATAGTATCCTGTTTGATTCAGGGAAGGCGAATATTAAACCGGAGTATAAGCCAACAGCAAAAGAGCTTGCAGATGTATTGGTATCTAATCCGCCACGTAATATTGTTGTTACTGGTCATACGGATAATGTTCCGGCTGGTCCAAACTTCTCTTCTAATTTACAGCTCTCCGTATTGCGTGCAGTGAACTTCGCAGAACTTTTATTGCAGAGTAACTCGAAGTTAGATGGTCGAAACTTTAGTACACAAGGTTTCGGTGAGAACCGTGCTGTTGCACCGAATGATACTAAAGAAGGGCGTGCGAAAAACCGTCGTGTAGAAGTGTTAATACAACCACTTGTAACTGAGGATGGTTCTGCCGCAAAAAATACAAAATAGAAAAAAGCTATTAGCAAACGGCTTTGGTGCCTCATCGCTAATAGCTTTTTGTTTACAAACTTCTATTTATTTGCGTAAAGCTCCTAATTCAGCAACGATAGCTTGCATCTCGCTTGGACTAAATGTATCGCGCTTCATGATCATTTCGTATAAATAGACTAGGTCTTCGTAATTAGCTTCATCGAAATTTTCCGATTTCATTGCATCGACATTAACCATGCGAAGCTTGTCTTTCATTTGATCAATCATATAAATAACGTTTTCTTTTGACGGTACTGATAAATCCATTATTTAAACCTACCTTTCGTAATCCTCGAAAATATCATTTCATTGAATAAAAAAAATGTCAACACTGTATTTCGACATTGCTTTAAAAATAGACTGTTATTGGGTAGAATAAGGGCAGTGAGCAGTTTAATTATATTTACTAAAGCAGGGGGTATTTAATATGGGACGAAGTAAATTATTAGCATCTATCGTAGTTGGTGCCACAGTTGGTGCTGCATTAAGTATGTTGGACCGTACAACGCGTGAAAAAACAATAGCTTCAACGAAAAAGATGAAAGAAGCAATATCGTATTATGCAACCAACCGAGAGGAATTACAAGTGCTAGTTGAGGAAAAAGTAATGGCCACTAAAGTGCTATGTGAAAGTGTTTCAGAAAATGTCAACTCAATCATTGATAAAGTTGATGAGTTTAAAGAATTACCTTCCACGATTGAAGGCATGATTAATGACACGAAATCAGCCTTTTCTTTGCCTGATAAAGAATAGTTGTCGTACAGGAGGGAATTTGTATGGAGAAGAAAAAAGCATCGATACATTCAGCTGTCGGTGTGGTGAAATCATTTGTCTCACCAGACGAAGACACTGTAGATGTGATGACATCAAGGGGCTTCATGCAAGATTTAATGCTACGCATACAGCGAGTGGAAATATCAGCTCTTGCAGCGGAATTGGCTTATTTCTTTTTACTGTCTTTTTTCCCACTACTAATTTTTCTAGTTACATTACTACCGTATTTGAATATACAGTCGACGCAAGTGTATTCATTTCTAGTGAATATTATGCCGGACGAGGTATACAGGCTTGTTGAAAATACCTTAGATGAAATTTTAACAAGTCGTAATAGTAGTTTATTATCTGTCGGGGTACTTGGGACAATTTGGTCCGCTTCCAAAGGAATTAATGCATTGATTAGAGCCTTAAATAAGGCTTATGATACAGAAACTAGGGGGAGTCTATTAGATCGAGGATTATCCCTTGTTTTCACCTTAGCATTCGTCGTCGTTATTGCTGTCGTTCTACTTTTACCGGTTTTTGGGCAACAAGTAGGGCATTTCTTATTTTCGATTGTTGGCATTGAGGAGCAATTTGAAATAATCTGGCATAGAATGCGTTGGTCGATACCGCCTCTACTTATTTTTATAGTTTTAATGGGAATATATAGATTTGTTCCAAATACAAATCCTCGTTTAAAGTTAATGGGGGTTTGGCCAGGGGCATTGTTTTCAACTCTTGCCTGGTTGGCAGTAACATATGCTTTCTCTTTTTATATTAATAATTTCGCGAATTATTCCGCTACATATGGCAGTATTGGAGGCGTTATTATTTTAATGCTTTGGCTGTATTTAACGGGGATTATTTTAATTTTTGGTGGCATTTTAAATGCGACGATGCAGAAAAAAGTATTGCAAAAAGAACTTATGAAGCAGAAAACACTAACGAATAGGTAGGAATATGAAAAGAACAGCCTCGCATCACGCTTTGTGATACGAGGCTGTTTGTTTTTTAGGCGTTTTTATTAAGCATACGTAAGCCATTTAAAATAACTAAAATAGTGCTTCCTTCATGTCCAATTACACCTAGCGGTAAATCGACCACTTGTAAAAAGTTTGAAGCAATTAATAAAACGATAACGCCGATAGAGAAGAAAATGTTTTGTTTGATGATGCGTTGCATTTTACGTGATAAACGTACTGCATAGGCAATTTTTGATAAGTCATTTTTCATTAAAACGACATCTGCTGTTTCTAAAGCAACATCTGTGCCTTCTCCCATAGCGATTCCGGTAGTTGCAGTTGCTAAAGCAGGTGCATCGTTAATACCGTCACCGACCATCCCTACAAATTTATGTTCAGAAAGAAGGCGTTTCATCTCAGTCACTTTTGTTTCAGGGAGACATTCTGCAACGTATTCTGTCACGCCTGCTTCCTTGGCAATTACCTTAGCAGTCTTCTCGTTGTCGCCCGTTAGCATGATAACATCAATGCCTAGCTCTTTTAGTAATGATACTGCTTTTTTTGCTTCACTGCGAACGGTGTCCTTTAAGGCTGCCAATGCAGCAATGCCATCTTGGTCACGAATAAAAATAACGCTTTTTCCTTCTGAGGCAAGTTTTTCTGCTGCACCATTTGCAAATTCATTTGCCTCATCTAGACCAACAAAGTCTGGTTTACCAACAAGATACTCGACTTCATTAACGTAACCTTTAATACCCCAACCTGGGATATCTTCTATAGTGGCTTGAGCAAACTGTGTGATCCCTTCTTTTCTTGCGAATAAAGTAATTGCTTGAGCAAGTGGATGGTTCGATTGTGCTTCAATACCTGCAAGGATTGCCATTGTATTTTCACGGTCTAATCCTTCTCGAACAATAAAATCAGTAACGGTTGGTTTTCCTTGTGTTAAAGTACCTGTTTTATCTACCGCTAGTGCACGTAATGCACCTAGATGTTCTAAATGTAGGCCACCTTTGAATAGCACACCGTGTTTTGCACCATTTGAAATGGCTGCAAGTGTTGCTGGCATAATGGATGCAACAAGTGCACATGGAGAAGCAACTACTAGGAGTACCATTGCTCGATAGAAAGTTGTTGTCCAGTCCCAACCGAGTACAAAGTGAGGTAGAAACATCATAAGGGCCACGGTAAGTAGCACAATTTTCACGTAAGTACCTTCGAATTTTTCTATAAATTGTTGAGATGGAGATTTTTCACTCTGAGCACTTTGTACAAGCTGGATAATTTTTTGGAATAGTGTTTCAGAATTTGGTTTTGTCATTTCCATCGTAATGGCACCATTTAAGTTCACTGTACCTGCAAATACTTCATCGCCTTCACGTTTTGCCACTGGAAGCGGTTCACCGCTTATTGCGGATTCATCGATAGAAGACTGTCCTTTAAAGATTACACCGTCTGCTGGTACACGTTCACCAGGTTTTACGAGTAGGTGATCTCCAATTTGTAATGTAGAGACAGAAACTTTCATTGGTTCAAAGTTACCACGAACAAGCCAAGCTTCTTCGGGTTGTAAGTTCATGAGTGCAGAAATTTCACGATGACTTTTATTCATTGCGTATGTTTCAAGAGCGCCACTTACAGCAAAAATGAAAATAAGAATAGCACCCTCCGTCCAATAACCGATTGCAGCTGAACCAACTGCAGCTAATACCATCAATAGTTCAACATTAAGTTCTTTATTTTCAATGGTTTCTTCAATACCTTCTTTTGCTTTAGCAAATCCACCAACACAAAATGCAACAATATATAAAATAATAGAAGCGGTTGTTTGCCCGCTAGTATCTAAACGCCATGCAAGCAAAATAAACAAACCTGCTATAAGGGCAGCAATTAATTCAGCGTGTTCTTTTGTTTTCTCAATTAAACTGAAATTTTCTCGTTTAGAATGTTCCACTTTTATCCCTCCTGATAATGAAAATCAATATCAAAACCCATGTAAATCAATGTATATAAACAATATCTAATTGAAAATCGATTTCGATTAGCTCCTTTCTTATTTAGAATTATTATAACAAAGGTATTTTAAAAAAGAAAGTAAGAAATTTGAAGGGATTTTTAAAGAGTGGGGATAAAAGCAGTCTGGGATTGAGATGGCGGCGATTTGAGGATTTTTGAAATAATTTTGAACATAAGAAAAGCACAGTTATTCATAGGAATATTCTGTGCTTCTCAAATTTGTGCAGGCGGCTTATCACTAAAAAGTGGGGTTGATGTCCGTTCCGGCTGGGCGCTTTCCTAAGGGCCAGTCTTCACTTCAATCAACTGACATACGTTTTAATAAATGTCATACCTAACTTTTGGTGATAAGCCATAAATTATTAAGTTATAAATTCGTTTTTGCAGTATGGCTGACGCTATGCGTACTCCACAGCTTAAAAACTAGTTATGCTATTCAACGTAACGCTTTTATTAGAATACTCGTTCTGCGTGTAGAGCAAGTTTTTCTAGGGATGATTTATCTACATCTGCGTGTAGTGAGTTACCGTGAGAGTCCATTGTTACAACAGCTGTAAACTTCTCAACGTTTAAATGCCACATTGCTTCTGGAATACCGAATTCCATTAGGTCAACGCCTTCAACACCTTTAATGCAGTCTGCATAGTATTGTGCTGCACCACCGATTGCATTTAAGTAAACACCACCGTGCTCTTCTAATGCAGCAAGTGTTTTTGGTCCCATACCGCCTTTACCAATTACAGCGCGGATACCGAATTTTTTCATGATGTCACCTTGGTATGGCTCCTCACGAATAGAAGTAGTTGGACCAGCTGCTTTTACTGTCCAGTTGCCTTCTTCGTCTTTTGCCATTACAGGGCCACAGTGATAAATAACTTGTCCATTAAGATCAACTGGAGCATCATGGCTCATTAAGTGATGGTGAATTGCGTCACGGCCAGTGTACATACGACCAGTAATTGAAACAACGTCACCAACTTTTAGAGCACGAATTTGTTCTTCAGTAATTGGTGCAGTAAGTTCTACTACATCTGTAGTAGTATCTTCTGTTGTTGCTGCAACTTCATCTTCTTTAAATGTAATTTTTTCGCCTTCTTGGTAATGCCAGTTAATAATTTCACCAGTTTGAGGATTGATGTCCACAGCCATACGACGGTATGCCCAGCAGTTATAAGCTACAGATACGTAGAATGATGCAGGGATACGGTGCATAACACCAATTTTACAGCCAAGTAATGTTGCTTCACCACCGAAGCCCATTGTACCGATACCAAATGTGTTTGCAGTTTTCACAACATATTCTTCTAATTTAGCAAGATCAGAATTTGGATTTGTATCTTCCACATGACGGAATAACTGTTCTTTCGCTAAGTCGTAACCAGAAGAGCGATCGCCACCGATACCTACACCGATGAAACCAGCTGAACAGCCTTGTCCTTGTGCTTGGTATACTGAGTGAAGGATACATTTACGGATACCATCTAAATCACGACCAGCGCGGCCAAGACCTTCAATCTCACATGGTAGGCTATACTGAATGTTTTTATTTTCACAGCCGCCACCTTTAAGGATTAATTTAATTGTAATATAGTCTTTTTCCCATTGTTCGAATTTCATAACAGGTAGACCGTCACCTAGGTTATTACCGCTGTTTGCACCTGTTAACGAATCAACCGCATTTGGACGTAATTTTGCATCTGCAGAAGTATCGATAATAGCTTTTTTAATAGCTTCTTTAATTTCTAATTGATTTACACCGACAGGAGTATAAATTTTGAATGTTGGTAGACCAGTATCTTGACAGATTGGTGATACATTATCTTCTGCCATAATGATATTATTTGAGATTGTGTCTAAGCTCATTGCAGCACGAGTACCTGAATTCTCGGCTTCTTTAGCTTTCTTAATAGCACGACGTACGTCTTTTGGTAGATTTGTAGACGTTTCAGTAATTAAATCGTAAAGACTTTTCTCCAAAGTTTGGATATTCATTTGGTATTGCCCCCCATAGAAAATTTGATTATTTCCACGTTACATTATACTCTTTTCAACTAATGAAAAAAAGAGTTCAACTCATTGTGGTTGGAATTATAGGTCTATTCTCAAAAAGAGGAAATTTAAATGTGAAATTATGTTATCTGCCGTTGAGGTGTTAGAAGATAATGGGAGAGGATCACTTTTGGAGCCGAGCTGATCAAATCACCATAAAGATTGCTCGAGAAGAACATTCGTTCTATAATAAATTTAAATTTCCTTTAGGAGGTAATAATATGAAGTTACTTAATTTACCCGAAGCATTTGAACAATATCGGTCTGTAATAGAGGAAACGATACAGCCTACTGTATTTATTGAAACGGAAGAACGAAAAACATCTTTATTTGAAAGTAAGTTTGCGGGTGATCCGTATTTTCCGCTGTCAATGGAATATCCGAAAAGTCCTGAAGGGCAGCCATTAAAATTACTAGCACAAATTAATTTTACAGATGTACCTAGGCATTTACCAAATTTCCCTGAAGAGGGAATCTTACAGTTTTATATTGATGGTTATGATGATGTTCTAGGGATAGATTTTGATAATGGTCAAAATCAGGAGGGTTTCTGCGTCATTTTCCACGAACATATTGTCAGTGATGAGTCGCAGTTAGTACAAGACTTCTCATTTGTTGAAGTGAAAGAAGAAGAATTTTTCTTTCCAGTGGAAAAAGAAATGGCATTGTCTTTTGGAACAAGCTATGAACCATTATCAGCAAATGACTTTAGAAGTGAAAAACTATATGCGAAGATCCTTGCTAATATAGAAGACAATGATAATTTAGTAGACTCATTTTATGAAACTTTAAATAGTTCAGGTCATAAAATTGGAGGATATCCATTCTTTACCCAAGAAGATCCAAGAGCATATGGCGACTATACAGATTCAACAATTTTGTTGCTTCAGATTGATAGTGTAGGGGAACAAATTGTTTGGGGGGATGACGGGGTCGGCAATTTTTTCATCACAGAGGATGAGCTGAAACGTAAAGATTTTAGTAAAGTTCTATATAATTGGGATTGCTACTAGCCGGAAATGGACAAGAAAAAAAGCAAGTGGATATATAGCTTTCCACTTGCTTTTATATAGCCTCCGGACGCAATTACGCCAAGGCGAAATTGATTAGTAGTTATTGTTCACGAGCATTAAATTGCTCCATTTTGTCTTCTAAATCATCCATCATTTGAATTAAACGATCGATATCCTCTAATTCAGTTGTTTCAGGATCAATTGCATCTAAAACTTCTAAAAACATTTCAAGACGCTCTTTTAAGTAGTTCATTTGCTGTTTTTTATCAGTGATTGGATTTGACATACATACACCTCATTTCATCCCCTTCATCTTAGCTGATTTGGGACTAAATTTCAATGTTTAGGCAAACACCTAGGACTTAGAGATTATTTTGTAAAAATCAATAGACAGAATATTTACAATAATGAATGTGTGTGTTAAATTAATATTAAGAAAAAGTAAAGGAGCTGATTAAAAAAAACAAAAGAACTCTAACTCGAAAAGGAGGGAGTTTAAACAAGTACTCGGCGATGTAAAAGTCGAAATTCGTGTTTATACAATTAAATGGAGATAAGTATTAGTTAGGCCTTAGCGTAAAATCACATGTGGTGAGCGCTAAGGCTTTTTGTTATGCTGTTATTTGATAGAATGACTTGATGTTGGAGGAAATGATGACATACTTCTCAGATTACAACAAAAAAAGATTTGCCATTCTAGTGTTAATTGTATCTATTTCAGGTTTTTCACAAGGGATGCTTTTACCGTTAATTTCAATTATTTTCGAACGTGATGGAGTTTCCTCTGCGTTGAATGGATTGAACGCAACAGGTCTATACATAGGAACTTTATTGATCTCACCGTTTATCGAGCAGCCATTACGAAAATGGGGCTACAAACCAATTATTTTAATAGGCGGTGCACTTGTCTTCGCTTCACTGCTTGCATTTCCTTTATGGAAGAGTGTGACCTTTTGGTTTACCCTCCGCTTACTCATTGGAATTGGGGATCATGCATTACATTTTGCAACACAGACGTGGATTACAAGCACAACGGATCATAAAAGCTTAGGAAAAGGTATGGCCATTTACGGCTTGTCCTTTAGTACAGGTTTTGCGGTCGGTCCTTTGATGGTGAAACGTATACAAGTTTCAGAAGCATTACCGTTTATTGTGTCCTCGATTATGTGCTTATTGGCATGGGCTTTTGTCTTCCTTCTACAAAATGAAAAATCAGAGCGATTAACGGGAGACTTACATGCAAGGGGTTGGCATCGTTATAAAATGGCTATCGCATTCGGGTGGATTGCATTTTTAGGGCCATTTGTTTATGGGTTTTTAGAATCCTCTTTAAATGCTTTGTTCCCAGTTTATGCGTTACGTAAAGGTTTCGATGTGAATATGATTCCTATTATTTTATCAGTCTTTACATTTGGTGGGATTTTGACACAAGTACCACTTGGAGCTATAGGGGATAAATTAGGACGACGCAATGTCTTGATGATAGGCTCATTTGGTGGGGCTGTTATTTTTGGCATTGCAAGTTTTGTAGAACATTCACAAATGGCAGTAGCCGTAGCATTTTTCTTTACAGGTACATTAGTCGGTTCGATGTTTTCGTTAGGTATTACCTTTATGGCTGACTTAACACCAAAGGAGCTACTACCAACAGGAAATCTGCTTTGCGGTATTGCTCTTAGTATCGGTAGCTTAACAGGGCCATTTTTAGGAGGCGTTTATTTAGAATATGTAAATTACAGCTTCCTTTTATTAGTGGCGATGCTTTTGCTAGCTATAGCCATTGTTTTACTAGTATTTGGACGAAAAAAAATAAGCGACCAGTGTCGATGTAAGGGGCATTGTCTTTTGGAATGATCCTTGAAGCGGAAAAAAGAGAGTCAGCTCGGAGACTTTTGAGCAACGTATAATTTTGGACAAAATAAAAGAGCGGGGCTCATCTCCCGCTCATAAAACAAAAAACGCCCAGCAAATCCGTGCTGTTATGGCGTTCTTTGCGTGACAAGGATGTTCCGTCCAAGTCACATAGGTTTGGCACCTAGAATGATATTATACAGACAAGTAAACATAAAATCAAATAATATTTGTAGATAGTAATATTTGGACTTTGGATTTCTACCTCTATATAATAGAAGAACACTAACTAAGATACTAATTATAATGAGGAGATTAACACATGGCAGAATATAAAAAATTATCGATCCACCGTGCATTAACAGAATTAAAGATGCTAAATCACCGCATCGAAGCAGCAACGCATGAAGTTAGTTCAGTGTTAGCTAATCGTAAAAGCAATAGCAAAATTAATGGTGTAGAGATTCAAGAATATGAAAAGCAAATGCAAGCCTCATACGATAAAGTAGTTAGCTTAGTTGACTATCGCAACCGAATTAAGGCGCTAGTTGTACAGTCCAATGCTAAAACAAAAGTAATAGTGGGAAAAGAAGAAATGACTGTAGCAGAAGCGATTGAACGCAAACAGTCCATTCAATATGAAAAGGAACTGTTAGAAGTCATGCAACAGCAATATCGTTCAGCGATAAATACGGTTGCAAAAGAAAATGATGCGTTGCCTGGAAAGCTAGAAACGTATTTAGTTAATATATTAGGAAATAAAGATAAACAATCTCCAGAAGAAGTAAAATTACATACAGAGACATTTATGAAAAGAAACGAGTACGAGTTAATTGATCCGATGAATGTTAAAAAGAAAATCGAAGCGTTAAGTAATCGAATTGAAGAATTTGAATCAGAGGTCGACGCTGTATTATCAGAATCAAACGCAACTACATTTATTGAAGTGCAAGCCTAACAAAATATGCATGGCCTAGCGAAAACGGAAAACGATAAATCGCTCGCGCTTCAAGACATGTGTGCGAGTTAAAACCAGAAACATGTCTTACTACAATGGATAGTTCAAATAATCGGAGATAAAAGCTCAAAGATTAAAGTTAAAAGTCCAAAGTTTACGTTTCAAAGTTCTTTCGTATTAAAGCTAAAAACTTAAAGCATAAAATTCTTTTAAATCCTGGGCTACTGGTTAAGGTGTTGATTTCTCTGGACCGTCCGTCATCCACCAGGCAGCTAGAGCTGTGCAATACATATAAGGCGTCTCTTAATTTTAGAAGACGCCTTTTTTCTGTTTAATTCTCTTTTAGAATTTTTAAAGGGCGTCTCTCATTTTTTGAGGACGCCCGTTTTTATTACTTATTTTTCAACACAAGCTTCGCCACGCACTCCACTTGTGCGGTTTGTGCGAACATATCCACCGGCTGAATATACTCTACATCATAAAACTTCGATAATTCGTTTAAATCCTTCGCCAAAGTTGATGGATTACACGATGTATAGACAAAGCGCTTCGGTTTTAGCTTCAACACTGTGCGGATGAATTCTGGTGCTAGACCTGTGCGTGGTGGGTCAACTGTAATAACATCAGGTGTAAATCCTTCCTTGCGCCATTTTGCTAAAACACTTTCTGCAGTACCGACTGCGTATTTTGTATGCTTGAAGCCATGGTTACGTGCATTTTTACGTGCATCCTGAATGCTTTCTGGAATAACGTCCATTCCACGAACTTCTTTTGCTTTGTCAGCTAGCCATAAACCGATTGTTCCAACACCGCAGTAAGCATCAACAACTGTTTCTTTGCCTGTTAATGCTGCTGCTTTTTTAATTTCATCGTAGAGATGAACGGTTTGTGTTGGATTCAGTTGGAAAAAGGCACGAGCTGATAAATCAAAGGCTAATTCTCCAAGCTCCTCATGAATCGTTTCCTTGCCATCGAGGACAATCGTTTCATCGCCAAAGATTAACGATGTTTTCTCACGGTTAATATTTTGGGCAATCGAAACGATACTTGGGTCGATTTTTTTAATACGTGCAATGAGTTCTGCCTGATGTGGAATTTCTTTACGTGTTGTAACGAGCACGACTTGTGTTTCACCAGTACGAATCCCAGTACGTACTACAATCGTACGCACTAAGCCATCAAGCGTACGGCCATCGTAAATAGTAATATTCAGTTTTTGTAAAATTTTACGCGTTGCCACTGTGATTTTTGATGTAACCGGATGTTGAACAAGGCAATCGTTGATGTTCAGTAACTTGTTACTACCTTCTGCAAATAGCCCTGCATAGACACGTTTACCCTCTTTACGTACTTGATACTGACTTTTGTTACGATAATTCCATGGATTATCCATCCCTAAAGTTTTGCGAACTTCAACTGTATTAGCTAAAGGCTTAGCATAACGTTCTAATGCTTGAATTACGATATCATGCTTTTCGATTAGCTGTTTTTCATATGTCATATGTTGAAGCTGGCAGCCGCCACATTCGTTGTAAACTGGGCATGGTGCTTCCTGACGATATTTTGAAGCTTTACGAATAGTTACTATTTCTGCTTCAGCAAAGTTTCGCTGTGTTTTAGTTACTAGTGCTGTAATTTCTTCACCAGGAATAGCGCCTTTTACGAATACAACATTACGCTTATAAAAGCCTACTCCTTCGCCATTAATACCAAGTCTTTTTATTGTTAGAGGAAATTTTTGTCCAACTTCCATTGATGTTTGTTGCGTCAAGCGTTCCACGTCCCTGTTCTTTTAATATCATCTCCCCATTATAACTAAGGAGTAGACGATTGCAAAGCGACGGGAAGATCTTCATGTTCTAAAACTAAATCGTCAAGGGATAAAAATGTATAGCCTTGTTTTTTCGCTTCGGCAATAAACCTTGGGAGAGCTTCAGCGTTATCCTGTGCAACAGTATGCATTAATATTACGGCACCAGGGTGAAGCTGTTCCATTAATGCATTATACGCATAATCTGCGCCACGACGTACATCCCTTTCCCAATCCTTAAAGGCAACGGACCAGAAAATATGACGGTAGCCTTCAGCATTTCCGACCTCTAATAATTTTGCGTTAAATATACCTTCAGGTGGACGAGCGTATGTTGTACGTTCAATACCCGTCAATTCACGTAACTTATCATCGAGTTTCTTCCATTCACTACGCATACCATCTGGCGTAAGCCTCGCCATATTTGGGTGCCCCCATGAATGGTTGCCGATAGTATGTCCATCTTTAACCATGCGTTTTACTAAATCAGGGGCACTTTCTAAATAATGACCAGTTAAAAAGAAGGTAGCTGGTGCGTTTTCCTTCTTCAATGTATCCAAAATGCTTTCCGTGAATCCATTTTCATATCCGTTATCAAAGGTTAAATAAGCAACTTTTTTATCTGGCTTACCTTTATAAATTGCACCATACTTCTCAAGTAGCTGATCAAGCTGTGCCCCAGCCTCAGCTGGTTCACCGTTTTTCGCTCGCTTTAATCCCCAATGGTATTCATCAGAGCTAGCAGCCGAATATGGATTAAAGCTAATTGCCGCGGCAATAATAAAAGTAGCGATGACCGCTCCTACTATATGCTGTTTCCACATAAAAACGCATCCTTTCTTTTTCATTAGAATGCGTGTTTTTTAAAAAATTATCCTAGTTGAAGTGCTTCTTTTAAATTAGGGAATTTAAATACAAAATGATGATGATGTTTTTCTAAAAAAGTAGGTAGTACATGGACCTTTCATTCATATAAATGTTTTGCTCTCTCTTTAATAATACCCGCGCGAAACGGGAAAATACTCGCGGAAGAGAAGTGAACACCCACGAACATAGAATATGCCTACGGGAAAAAAGCAATACCCGCGAAAAATGTTATAATGGTAAATGGTGAGGTGTTACTAATGCGTATTATTACGAAAATTGCACGTCAAAAAAACAATCCAGAACGTTATAATATATATTTGAACGAAGAATACGCTTTTCCTGTAGATGAGGCAATTCTCATTCAATTTGGATTAACGAAGGGAAAAGTGCTTGAGGAATTTGATATTCAAGAAATTGCCTATGAAGATGAGATTCGAAAAGCTTTTAATAAAGGGTTAAATTTTTTATCTTATCAAATGCGTAGCGAGCATGAAGTAAAGAAAAAGCTTCTCACGTTAGAATTTGGGGAAGCTGTTATTTTAGAGGCTATACAAAAGCTTAAATCATACGGCTTTTTAAATGATGAAACTTACTCCAAGGCATTACTTAATACGAAAAAAGCTACGATGAAAAAGGGGCCCAAGGCAATTAGACAAGACCTTATAAAAAAAGGAATTGATAAAAGCTTACAGGATGAGGTACTTGCTACGTACAGTCATGCGGAACAGGTGAAGCTTGCAACACAATTGGCTGAGAAGGTCATTCGATCGGAAAAAAAGAAAACACCAACACAAATAAAAGCTAAAATTCAAGATTTTTTAATGCGAAAAGGTTATTCTTTTAGTGTTGTAGATGATGTGCTAAGTCAAATAGAGATTGAACAAGATGAAGATGAATGGCAACAGCTACTTGCTGGACAAGGCGAAAAAGTTTGGAAAAAGTATTCATCGAAGTATACTGGTTATGAATTGAAAATGAAAATAAAGCAGGCGCTCTATCAAAAGGGGTTTCCTATAGAGGTTATAGATCGTTTTATAGAAGAGAAGGAGAATGAGGAATGAACGAAAAAAATTATGCTGCGATGTCAGAGCACGAATTACGTGAGGAAATAGCTATGATAAAGGAAAAGGCACGTAAGGCGGAGCAGCTAGGGATCATCAATGAATTCGCAGTATATGAGCGTAAGGCTTTAATGGCGGCTGCTTATTTAGTGGATTTAGATACAATAATTCCTGGAGAAATGTATCGTATTGACGGCTCTGAAAATGAATTTTTCCAAGTGGATTATTTGAAAGGACGCTTTGCTTGGGGACATCGCTTAGGGGGCGAAAAATACCAAGAGGCTTTACCTGTATCCATGCTATCTCCTGTAAAGGTGGGCAAATAAATGGATGAAAAAATTGAAAAACTAACTGCTGAATTACTTGCAAAAAACCCGCAAATGTCAGTAGGACGTGCACGAGTATGGATTGAGCTTTTATGGAGTGATTTTGAATCGACTTCTGCAAAAGCTGGCTACTCCTATCGTGGTGCTGATTACACTGAAAATTTAGTGCGTCAATTAATTACCAGCTACGGTGATAAACTGCATGCATTTGCAGGACGTAATCCCAAATACGCACATTTACTTGATGCTAGTGATGATATGGTGCAATAACAAAACCCTGACCAATATTTGGTCAGGGTTTGCTGATGTTTAATTACTTGCGCCAACCTGTAATTTTTTCTGAAGTTTATCTTCGGTGAAAATCCAGCCTGTGTATGAAGTGATAATCTCATTGTCATCGTTTAAATGAGCGACAGCAACGAACGGATAGCGATTATCACTACGGTAACGCAGATCAATTAATCTTACTTCTGTTAAGCCATTATCGAGTTCTGAAATTTCCCAACGATACAATGGTGAGAATGACACGAAAGCAGCGAGATTGCGATCTTTCAATGCTATTTCGATAATAGGCGTTTTCGGTAAAGGTTTTATTTCGAATTTATCGTAAATATTCACAGTTCGCCCATAAGCGCGCCCAACGTAATAATGCGTTTTGGATTTTGCTGCAATTCGCCAGTGCAAGAATCGCATTGTAGGGGCTACTATGACATACTCTTCATCCTGTATGGTATTATGCACAGCGTTCTTTACAGCCTTTTGGACTGCAAAGCGTAAAATGTAGTAAACGATAATAATGAGATACATGATACTAAATGTCCAAACTGGATTTGCACCAAATGCCCAAAGTAAAATGCCAAGGCAATGTAGCGTAAAAATAATAGGATCAAATGTATTAATGACACCAAGTGCCACCCATCTTCTAGAGAATGGTCGAAGCGCTTGTGTACCATAAGCATTGAAAATATCAACAAAGACGTGAAGTGCTACTGCGAAAAATGTCCAAAGCCATAAATGAAACACATTTGCGTCTTGAATAATAAGTGCTAAAACCGCTGTAATTAAGATGGGCCAAAGAGCTACTGCTGGTAGTGAATGTGTAATTCCTCGATGATGTCGAATATAAACGGCGTTGTTGCGTAGTTTTAACACTGTATCGACATCAGGTGACTGTGAGCCAATGATCGTACCTGCCATTACTGCGGTAAAGGTCATTGAATGATCTGCTACAACGGGGTCGACTAATGCAAGACCGCCGAGGGCAATACCCATAACGAAATGTGTGCCTGAATCCAAAAATATCCACTCCTTGTATGCAACAAAAAAGAGTACAATTGCATACATGTATATTTCAATAATCCGTAATACCTGATATTTACTTTATTAAGACAGTCGTTTTAAAGCTGGAAAAATTTTGACGTTTTTTGTCGTTTCTGACAATGGTCTTTTCTTAATTGTATACTCTTTTTACCATAAATAAAATCGTAAAGACGCAGGAGGTCACTGTGAATTATCCATATGTAACAAAATTTCGACAATCTTTAGTCGCATGGTTTAATGTTGAGAAACGTGATTTGCCTTGGAGACATACTACGGATCCTTATAAAATCTGGGTATCGGAAGTGATGCTACAGCAAACACGTGTCGACACAGTTATTCCTTATTACAATCGTTTCATGGAAAGTTTTCCAACGTTAGAATTACTCGCGGAAGCTCCACAAGAATACTTATTAAAGCATTGGGAAGGCCTCGGCTATTATTCCCGTGCTCGTAATTTACAGGCAGGTGTTCGTGAGGTATTAGAAAACTACGGTGGGATAGTACCCGATAATCGCCACGAGATTTCAACATTAAAAGGCGTAGGCCCATATACTGCTGGAGCTATTTTAAGTATTGCCTATAATAAGCCCGAACATGCGGTTGATGGCAATGTTATGCGCGTTTTAAGTCGTGTGCTTAATATTGATGATGATATTGCAGCTCCAAAGACTAAAAAGATTTTTGAAGCGGCTGTTGAAGAATTGATAGATCCTAAAAATGCATCGTCCTTCAATCAAGGCTTAATGGAGCTGGGTGCACTTATTTGTACGCCAACTTCACCAAAGTGTTTATTGTGTCCAGTTCGCGAATACTGTACGGCTTTTAATGAAGGTGAGCCTGAAAAATTACCTATCAAATCTAAAAAAGTAAAGATGAAGCATATCACATACGATGTGCTTGTATGCCAAGATGACAAAGGTCGAATTTTATTGGAGCAGCGTCCTGCAGAAGGTTTACTAGCTAACCTATGGCAGTTTCCAATGCTTGAGCACGGTAAAGATTCAATAGATATTTTTATTAAAGATTATGCTATGAATGTTCAATCGCAACAGGATTTGTTAACATTTAAACATGTTTTTTCACATTTAACATGGCATATAAATAGCTATTTTATGAAATGCAATTCAGCAGTAAAGGGCGAATGGCTGACTCGAGAACAAATAGAATTATTACCAATGCCCGTTCCAATGCTGAAAATTTGGCAAGAAATTAAGGATTAATCAAGAAAATAAAATTTATAAAAATTTATGAGCATAAAATCATTCACCTCGGTACACAATAATGAGCGTGGAGGTGAATGAATAATGAAAAAGCAAAACAACAACCAAAATTTACAACCGAATAAAAACATGCAACGTCAAAGTCAAGAATTTGGTTATGAAACAGACGTTAATGAAGTGCAAAAGCAAAATGCTAAAGCGGAGCAAAATAAAACTCAAGCTTCAGGTAACTTCAATAAAACTAACCAAGATCTTGGTGAATAACACTTTGTAATTGCATAATTGCATTTACCTCTAAGGAGCTGTCTAAAATCGAAAAGATTAAAAAGCAGCTCCTTTTTATTTTTTATATAGCAAGATGAGAAAATTGCTCGGGTAGGCAAGGAAACCGCTCAGGTAGAAAGAAGAACTGATCGGGTAGGCAAGGAAACCGCTCAGGTAGAAAGAAGAACTGATCGGGTAGCTGAGGAAACTGCTCAGGTAGGCCGGAGAATTGCTCGGGTAGCCAAGGAAACTGCTCAGGTAGAGCGAAGAACTGATCGGGTAGCCAAGGAAACTGCTCAGGTAGAAAGAAGAACTGATCGGGTAGCCAAGGAAACTGCTCAGGTAGAAAGAAGAACTGATCGGGTAGGCGAGGAAACTGCTCAGGTAGGCCAGAGAACTGATCGGGTAGCTGAGGAAATTGCTCAGGTAGAAAGAAGAACTGATCGGGTAGCTGAGGAAACTGCTCAGGAGAACGAAGAACTGATCAGGTAGCCCAAAAAATCGCGATCGGATGCGAGGAAGAACGGCTCTAATTCAGAAAAAAATCCGATTTGATATATAAGTAAAGCGAAAAAATTCCAATTGGGTTGTTGTTATGATAAAATCCGCTTCAAATTAACGAAATTTTGTACAGATTTAAAAGAGCGCAGGGAAATTTGTGGTTTTCTAACTACACCTTTCGCGTACACATTGCTATAATATACTAGAGACTGCTAGATTTAGGTAGCATAGACGAAAAGGTGGGCTTCAAAAATGGCAATACCGGTAGAAGGAGAAACGATACAAATACATAGTTATAAGCACAATGGCCGTATCCACCGTGTTTGGCAAGAAACAACGGTTTTAAAAGGAACGAAAAATATCATTATCGGTGCGAATGAACGGACACTTGTGACAGAATCCGATGGTCGTACTTGGCTAACGAGAGAGCCTTCTATTTGTTATTTCCATGCGGAGCACTGGTTTAATATCATTTGCATGCTACGTGAGGACGGTGTGTATTATTATTGTAATCTAAGCTCACCATTTGTTTTCGATAATAATGCCATTAAATATATTGACTATGATTTAGATATTAAAGTTTTCCCTGATCTGTCTTATTCACTCTTAGATGAGGATGAATATGAGCTACATCGTAAGGAAATGTCTTATCCAGATGTCATAGATAAAATTTTAAAGCGCAATGTCGATAAATTAATTAGCTGGATTCAACAAAAAAGAGGACCCTTTGCACCTGATTTCATCGATGCCTGGACGAGCCGTTATAAGTTTCAGCTCGATATGCAAGCAGATGATTGTTAGTTGCACCTATTAGTTTTACTAATGGGTGTTTTTTTATGTCTTCAACAATCGAATTGTAAAATAGTTAGTGATAAAGCTAAATTAAATGTACTTAAAACAAAATATTGCTATAATACGTTTGGGCATTCAGTTTGTGGATGTCTGTTTCTTTTTATGTATTACATAAGAGCGAGGCTTTTAAAATAAGGATGTGATAAAAAATTGGGTAGTATAAAGCGTTATATGAAATTTGTAAAACCATATACATGGGAAATTATTTTAACAATTTTAATTGGTATTGTGAAATTTGCGATTCCGTTATTTATCCCATTGCTCATAAAAATTGTGTTAGATGATATTATCGCTGCAGATCATCTAACGGATGCAGAGAAGACAAAAGAACTATTTTATTGGTTAGGTGGTACGATCATTGTATTCTTTATTATTCGACCACCGATCGAGTATTACCGTCAATATTATGCTCAGCATGTCAGCAACAAAGTGCTTTTCGATATTCGAAAACAAATATATGCACATTTACAGCGACTAAGTTTAAGATACTATGCGAATACAAGAGCTGGCGATGTTATTTCAAGAGTGATTAATGATGTGGAACAAACAAAAAACTTTATCATGACAGGCTTGATGAACGTTTGGCTTGACCTTGCAACAATTGTTATTGCTATCGGTATTATGCTTGCCATGGATGTTAAGCTTACGCTAGTAGCATTAGTTGCGTTCCCATTCTATGGATTTAGTGTGAAGTACTTCTTTGGTAAACTTCGATCTTTAACACGTAAACGATCACAAGCGCTTGCGGGTGTGCAAAGTTATTTGCATGAACGTGTAGCTGGAATGAGCATTATTAAAAGCTTCACGCTAGAAAAGCATGAGCAAAAATTATTTGATGAAGCAAATGGTGAATTTTTAGAAAAGGCACTAGACCATACAAAATGGAATGCTAAATCCTTTGCGGTGGTGAATACCATCACGGATGTAGCACCTCTCCTAGTCATTGCTTATGCAGGTTATCAGGTTATTAATGGTCCACTTTCAGTTGGGACAATGGTAGCCTTTATCGCCTATATCGAACGACTTTATGGTCCACTTCGTCGTCTTGTAAGTTCATCAACGATGTTAACACAATCATTTGCATCAATGGATCGAATGTTTGAATTAATAGATGAACCTTATGAAATAAAAAACAAGGCAAATGCCTTAGAGCTACCACGAGTAAAGGGTGAAGTCCGCTTTGACAATGTGAACTTTCAATATGAAGAAGAGGGCTCACAAATTTTAAACAACATCAATTTCACGATTAACCCTGGAGAGACAGTAGCATTTGTAGGAATGAGCGGTGGAGGAAAATCAACGATCATAAGTTTAATTCCTCGCTTTTATGATACAACGAGTGGCGCAGTGACTATTGATGAATATGATGTACGTGATATATCATTACATTCTTTACGTTCACAAATTGGAATAGTGTTACAGGATAATATTTTGTTCAGTGATTCGGTAAAAGAGAATATTTTAATGGGTAAGCCAGAAGCTTCTGATGAAGAGGTTATTGCTGCTGCAAGAGCGGCAAATGCCCATGATTTTATTATGAGTTTACCAAATGGCTATGACACAAAGGTCGGGGAGCGCGGTGTGAAGTTATCAGGTGGGCAAAAGCAGCGAGTAGCAATCGCTCGTGTATTTTTAAAAAATCCTCCTATTTTAATATTGGATGAAGCAACCTCTGCTTTAGATTTAGAAAGTGAGGCACTTATTCAAGAATCATTGGATGTACTTGCACATGAACGCACGACCATTATAATTGCTCACCGACTTTCTACAATTACACATGCAGATAAAATTATTGTTATAGATCATGGACAATTAATTGAAAGTGGTACTCATGAGCAATTAATGCAAAAAGAGGGGACTTACTTCAATTTATTCCAGGTGCAACATTTAGATTGATACACCATGCTATAATAGAAAAAATCTGGCTTACCATCATAACGTGGGGGTGATTTCCGTTCCAGCTGGGCGCTTTGTAGCTGACGCTTTGCTTTCGCTACAGAAAACAATTGTTGCTGTCGCTTCGCTTTCGCACAGATAAAACATTTGCCGCTGACGCTTCGCTTTCGCGCAGAGCAGAGCTTCCTGGGGGCGTCCGATGAGCCGCTTGGGGCAACAGGATGTTGGTCACGAAGGCGTTATCACAGGACGTGATGCTTTTAGCCATCGTTCCCCTATGAGCTCGCTGCAGGGTCTCATCTGTGACGCTGATCCCCAAGGAGTCGCCCAGCTCACTCCAATCAACTAATAAAAGTAATATCCGTATTTTGGTAATGAGTCAATAATCTAAAAATAGCTTTCCGTTTAAACATAAACGGAAGGCTATTTTTTTGTTATATTATTAAAATATTATCGATTAATAAGACAATATTAATATAGAACTCGAACGATGTAGAAAATCTATGTTAATTGCAGAATAATAATGATTGAAAGAGCAGTAGTTTTTGGTTAGAATTATCTGAAAATAGGGAATTGAGTGATAGTGAATGTAATTAAGTGAAAATATGGGTAGGATGGGGCGATTGATCATGAGAAAAAAGCTGCTAGAAATAAAAGGTTTAAAGACAACCTTTTTTACAGATGATGGACAAATTCCTGCCGTAGATGATATCGATTTTTCTGTTCATGAGGGAGAAATATTAGGGATTGTAGGGGAGTCGGGAAGTGGAAAAAGTGTCACATCACTGTCCATTATGGGATTAATACCATCGCCACCTGGAAAAATAACAGGTGGTGAAATAGTATTAGATGGCAAAAACCTCGTAACATTATCTGATAAACAAATGCAGAAAATTCGTGGGAAAGATGTGGCAATGATTTTTCAGGAGCCTATGACATCCTTAAATCCTTTGTTTACAATTGGGGATCAGCTAAAAGAAGCGATTCGAATTCATAATCCAAAATGGTCGAAAAAAGAAGCATTTGCAAGGGCAATTGAAATTATGAAACTAGTAGGTTTACCACGAGCTGAGGAATTATTAAAAGATTACCCACATCAACTATCGGGAGGGATGCGACAACGGGTCATGATTGCGATGGCACTTGTCTGTGATCCGAAGGTATTGATTGCTGATGAGCCGACTACTGCATTAGATGTTACGATTCAAGCTCAAATCTTGCAGCTTATGAAAGATTTAAATAAACGTTTAAATACAGCTGTATTATTAATTACACATGATTTAGGCGTTGTTGCAGAAACATGCGAGCGAGTTATTGTGATGTATGCAGGTCAGATTGTAGAGGAGGCACCTATTCAGGAGATATTCGTTAATCCAAAGCATCCTTATACACAAGGGCTTATTAAATCTGTACCGGATATGCGTTATAAAAAGGACAATCTATACTCTATACCAGGTAGTGTACCTAAGCCTGGAAGTATTCAGGAAGGCTGTCGTTTTGCAGCGCGTTGCGAATTTGCGATGGACCGTTGTGTACAAGAAACACCACCTTTATATGAAGCAACAGAGCGGCATAAATCGAGATGTTTTTTACTAGAGAAACAGGAGGTGGAGCAACATGTCGAAAGTGTTGTTGAAAGTTGATGGTTTGAAAAAATATTTCCCCATTCGGAAGGGTGCTTTGAATACACAGGTTGGAGACGTAAAGGCAGTGGATGATGTTTCCTTTGAAGTTTTTGAAGGAGAAACATTAGGCATTGTAGGTGAGTCCGGATGTGGTAAATCAACGACTGGTCGACTTTTAATGCGATTGCTTGAGCCAACAGAGGGCGAGATTGAATTTGCAGGTAAAATGATTTCTGAATTATCGAACAATGAAATGCGCAAAGCCCGTAGAGATATTCAAATGATTTTCCAAGATCCTTATGCCTCTCTTAATCCTAGGCATAACATTGGGAAAATATTAGAGGAGCCTCTTATTGTTCATGGAATGGGTAATTCAAAGGAACGGAAACAGAAGGTATTAGAGCTTCTCGAAATTGTTGGGTTAAATGAATATCATGTGAAACGTTATCCACATCAATTTAGTGGTGGTCAAAGACAGCGTATCGGCATTGCCCGTGCTCTGATGACGAATCCACGTTTAATTATTGCGGACGAGCCTGTCTCTGCACTCGATGTGTCAATACAGGCGCAAGTATTGAATTTATTGCAAAACTTACAAAAGGACTTAAAGCTAACTTATATTTTTATTTCCCACGATTTAGGAGTTGTACGCCATATTAGCAATCGTGTAGGCGTAATGTATTTGGGGAAATTAGTGGAGCTGACAGCAAGTGAGGATTTATATGCTGAGCCACTTCACCCATATACTCAGGCACTGCTATCCTCGGTACCTGTTCCAGATCCTACGTTTGAACGTGAACAGCTCATTATTTCTGGAGATATTCCAAGTGCTTCGAATCCGCCAAGCGGGTGCACTTTCCATACAAGATGTCCATTTAAAAAAGAAGAATGCTCTCAAGTAGTTCCAAAAATGCAAGAAGTGAAACCGGGTCATTATGTTGCTTGCCATCTATATGATGCGATCCAACATTCAATGATATAAAAAAATTTAGGGGGAAATTCAATGAAGAAAAAGAAGCTTTGGACTTTGGGTGTAATGCTTATCCTTGTTCTTTCGACAATCTTAGCTGCTTGTGGTGGCTCAGATACTAAGGATGCGGGTAGTAAAGATACTTCAAGTGGTGGCGATAAAGCTAGCGGTGGACCAAAAACATTAGTATATGGTCGTGGAGCAGATTCCACTGCTCTCGATCCAGCGACAGTAACAGAAGGTGAATCGTTCAAAGTTACGGTTAACCTCTATGAGACTCTAATTAACTTTGGAGAGCAAGATGTAACATTGCAGCCAGGGCTAGCAAAATCTTGGGAACCTTCAGAAGATGGATTAACGTATACGATGCAACTTGAAGAAGGGGTTAAGTTCCATGACGGTACTGATTTTAATGCTGAAGCAGTCGTGAAAAATTTTGAGCGCTGGAAAGCTGGTGGTGCTGAAAAATTCCCATATTACGCCTCTCAATTTACAGTAGGTGGAAAGCAAGTAATTGAGTCGATTACTGCTGATGGTGATTATAAAGTTATCTTTAAATTATCTCAACCACAAGCACCATTCTTGAAAAATTTAGCGATGTCTCCATTTGCTATTGCTTCACCAACAGCATTTGAAAAAGATGATGAGGCACTTAAAGATCATCCAGTAGGTACTGGTCCATTTAAATTTGTAGAGTGGAAACGAAATGATTCCATCACAATTGAGAAAAACCCAGATTACCGTATTGCAGATTTGCCGAAATTAGATAAAGTTATTTTCCGTTCTATTCCAGAAAACTCCACACGATTCAATGAATTAACTAACGGTGATGTTGATGTAGTTGATGGCTTAAGTCCATCTGATAAAGCTTCCATCGAATCAAATGCAGATTTACAATTAATCGAACGTCCATCTATGAATGTTGGATACCTTGGATTAACTGTAACACGTCCACCGTTCGATAACGTAAAAGTTCGTCAAGCAGTAAATTATGCAATCGATAAGCAAGCATTAGTAGATGCATTTTATGAAGGCTTAGGTGAACCAGCAAAAAATCCAATGCCGCCATTAGTTGCAGGCTACAACGATGACACTAAAGGCTATGAATATGATCCAGAAAAAGCAAAAGCATTATTAGCTGAAGCTGGCTATGATGGTAAAGAAATCGAGCTATGGGCAATGCCTGTGCCACGTCCGTACATGCCTGATGGTCAAAAAATTGCGGAAGCCATTCAGAAGAATTTAGCTGATGTTGGTATGAAATCTAAGATTGTAACGTTTGAATGGGCTACGTATTTAGATAAGGCGGAAAAGGGAGAGGCGGATGCGTTCTTACTTGGTTGGACAGGTGATAACGGAGATGCGGATAACTTCCTTTACACTTTATTAGACGGAGATAATATTCATTCTAACAACTATACATTCTATGACAACCAAGAAGTGCACAAACTATTAGTTGCAGCGCAAACTGAAATGAATGAGGACAAGCGTAATGCCCTTTACAAGCAAGCACAGGAGATTATCTCTAAAGATGCACCATGGGTTCCAATTGCTCACTCTACTCCAATTTTAGCTGCTAACACTAAAGTTACAAACTATATTGCACATCCAACAGGTTCTGACCGTTTAGAAGCAGTTGATATGAAGTAGGCTTAAAGGGCTATCTTGAACAGGTTTTAATTTAAATTTTAAAGAATCTGCTTGCTTTCTGCGGGTAAGCCGTAGGAATCTAGCGGATTCTTTTTACAAGCTAGAGGTATTTTTTTCTGTATGAAAGACCAATCATCTAAACGATCAATTATGCCTCGACATAATTGCGTCCGGAACCGTTTGGTGAAGGCTGACCCTTTCTACAGTATGTGTAAAGACTTCAATGCTTTTCATACAAAAGTATATTATGAAAATAACAGAGGGGTGAAGAAAATGCTTCACTATATGGGAAGACGTTTATCTCAATTAATCCCAGTTTTGCTTGGAATGACTTTTATCGTTTTCATGTTAATTCGTGCAATTCCTGGTAATCCAGCACAAGTAATTTTAGGACAGCAGGCAACGAAAGAAGCGGTCGAAGCGTTAAACGCAAGTTTAGGATTAAATAAGCCGTGGTATACACAATATTTTAGTTATTTAGGTGGCATTTTTCAGGGGGATTTAGGAGTATCATTACGTACTAAATTACCTGTATCAGAGGAAATTTTCCCGTATTTAGCGGCAACAGCTGAGCTAGCGCTATTTGCCATGGTTATCGCAGTGATTGTTGGGGTAAATGCAGGCATTATTTCTGCATGGTTTCAAAATTCTTGGTTCGATTATGTGGCAATGGTAGTTGCTTTAATCGGGGTGTCTATACCCGTTTTCTGGCTTGGCTTAATGGAACAATGGGCTTTCAGTAATCAGCTTGGCTGGTTCCCGACATCTGGGCGAGAAGATGTGCGAGATCCAATAACCGCCATTACTCATTTTTATTTACTGGATACGTTAATACAAGGCCGTTTTGAGCAATTTACTGAAGTATTAAAGCGATTAGTATTACCGGGTATAGCTCTTGCGACAATACCAATGGCGATTATTGCAAGAATGACTAGGTCGTCTATGCTTGAAGTAATGCGCTCTGACTATGTACGTACCGCTAGAGCAAAAGGGCAAAAAATGTTTATTGTTGTTTATAAGCATGCCTTGAAAAATGCAGTTATCCCGGTATTAACAGTAATCGGTTTGCAAACAGGGTTACTGCTAGGTGGTGCCATTTTAACAGAGACGATTTTCAGCTGGCCTGGAATTGGTCGTTATATTTATGATGCCATTGGCTTCCGTGACTATCCTGTTATTCAATCAGGTATTTTAGTAATTGCATTTATTTTTATCATGATTAACTTAATTGTGGATTTACTGTATACGGTGATAGATCCACGGATTAAATACAAATAGAGGGGAGCAGCGATAATGACTGGAGCGATAGATATAAAAACAGCAGCACCAAGTCGTGAACGAGCGGCAGGTCCTTGGAGAGAAGGCTGGCGTAGCTTTAAAAAGAGCAAAATCTCCCTAGTAGGTGCAGGCATTGTACTATTTTTTATTATACTTGCTATATTTGGCTCGATGATTGCTCCTGAAGGAATTAATGAACAAAATCTTTCGAATCGTTTATTAGCACCGTCAAGTGAGCATTGGTTTGGAACAGATGACTTTGGACGGGATATTTTCTCTAGAGTTATACTTGGAGCTAGTATTTCTTTGAAGGTAGGCTTTTTTTCGGTTATTCTTTCTGTAATTGTAGGTAGTTTCCTTGGCATTATTGCGGGTTATTATGGAAGATGGATTGATACGATAATCTCGCGTATTTTTGATATTCTGTTAGCATTCCCTAGTATTTTACTTGCTATTGCAATAGTAGCAGTACTAGGACCATCATTACAAAATGCATTGCTTGCCATTGCCATTATTAACGTGCCGAATTTTGGGCGCTTAATTCGTTCGAAAGTATTGAGTGTTAAAGAAGAGGAATATATTGTAGCAGCAAAGGCTATCGGAATGCGTGATTCAAGGATTTTATTCTCACATATTTTGCCAAACTCAATGACGCCAATCATCGTACAAGGAACGCTAGCGATAGCGACAGCGATAATTGAAGCGGCGGCATTAGGCTTCCTTGGATTAGGAGCTCAAGCACCAGCGCCAGAATGGGGTAAAATGCTTGCGGATTCCCGTATCTATTTATTAAAGGCTCCGTGGACGATGATTTTCCCAGGTTTAGCTATTATGTTTACGGTTCTCGGTTTTAATCTAATGGGGGACGGCCTACGTGATGCGCTTGACCCGAAAATGAAAAGCTAATACAAAAGAGCGAAGGGTGGATATAATGCCAACCCTTCGCTCTTTTGCTACCAAAACATTTGTAGCTGACGCTGCGCTTTCGCTACCAAAACATTTGCTGAAAGAAGTTAAATAAACTCTTCTTCAAATTCCACATTGATTTCTTGGCCATGATGAGTTTGATACGACACGATGAGCGTATCTAAATGCTCTAGGTTTTCTTCGTAATCTAAAATACGAGATAAAATATAAAGCAAGTGATAACTCGAGAATTCTGTATCGCCTTCATCATGCGCATAAGTTATTTGTTTTATAAATATCTCCATTAACTCGTTACGCTGAACATAATCATTATGTTTACTCCACTCGGAATGTTCGGGCTTTAATTTCCCAGTATATTTTAGCAGTAGCTGTTCATGGTAAGTTAGCAGGAAATCAAGTCGCTCTTGAATCATTAAATGAAATTGTGTCGGTAGCTGGGCTAATTCGTTTTCATGATTATGAAGACGATGAAGCAGCTCTAAACTTTTCTTTGACGTTGTAATCATTTGACGATAAACAACTAATTTACGTGCTTTAACAAACTTTTTATTTTTAAAGTAATTACGCTCTTCCTTATAAAAATCATACAATGTGTCAACTCGTTGCATACGAGACTTAAATTTGCTTAATGCTTCTTTTGTAGAAGTATGCTCAGATGCCTGGCGAACAGCAAGTCGCGTCCATCGGATAATATCATCCTGTAAAAAGTAAATCTTACGGAAAAGCTTTACTTCATATTTTGGTGGTAGGAAGAACAGATTGACAACAAATGCTGCTAGCACCCCAACTAATATGGTAATAAAGCGAATAAGACCAAATGTAAGAAAATCATCTCCTTGAAACTCCATAATAGCTACAACTGTAACAAGTGCTAGTGACAATGATTTTTCAAGTTTAAATTTCAACATGATACCGATCGCAACAATGACGGCAATGCCAATTGCTACTACATGGTGGCTGAAAAGCAAGCCAAAAATGACCGCGATGGTAGCTCCTATAATATTGGCTTGTATTTGCTCAACGATTGTTTGATAGGAGCGATAAATAGATGGCTGAATCGCAAAGATGGCTGCAATTCCTGCAAAAACAGGTGAAGGTAGCTCTAACAGCTCAGCAATAAATAGTGCAAACACGATGGCGACACCAGTTTTAAATACACGGGCACCTAATTTCATAGAAAATGGATGTCCTTTCTGTCTAAAATTTTAACTTCTTTCAGTAGAAGTTTCCCACCTCAATAGGGGCAGTTAAATGCTGCTTAAGTTACTTTACCCAATCATCCACTGGCCTAAGCCTCCGGCGGATGTCTTCTATACATTATAGAAGGAAGCGCTCATAAAATACATAGATTTGTATGTCATTTACAGAAAAAAGACGACTCACAGGGGAGTCGTCTTTAAAAGTTAACCATAGAAACTGTTCTATATTGCTCTTCTCACTAAGCGTTTAGCCATTGCATTTACAAATTACAATTGTGAAAATGCAATATCTACCGCTTTAATTGTTTCAAGAATATCTGCTTCTGTATGCTCTGTTGTTAAGAACCATGCTTCATATTTTGATGGCGCTAAATTAATGCCTTGTGCAAGCATTAATTTAAAGAAGCGACCAAAGATTTCACCGTCTGAGTTTTCAGCCTGCTCATAGTTTTCTACTGTCACATCTGTAAAATAAATTGTAAGAGCCCCTTTAAGACGATTAATAGTAATTGTTACATCATGTTTTTTTGCTGCAGCCAAGATACCTTCTTCTAAAATGGCTCCAAGACGGTCCATTTCATCATAAATTCCTGGAGTTTGTAATACTTCTAGGCAGGCAATACCAGCTTGCATGGATGCAGGGTTTCCTGCCATTGTGCCTGCTTGATAGGCAGGTCCAAGTGGAGCAACTGTATCCATAATTTCTTTACGACCGCCGTATGCACCAATAGGTAAACCACCGCCGATTACTTTACCAAGGGCAGTTAGGTCTGGTGTTAAGCCTAATAAGGTTTGAGCACTACCATAGTGGAAGCGGAAAGCAGTAATAACTTCATCGTAAATAGTTAATGCACCTTTTTCCTTTGCTGTGGCATGAACTAATTCTAGGAAGCCAGGGTTAGGCTCTACAATACCGAAGTTTCCAACGATAGGCTCTATTAAAATAGCTGCGATTTGATCGCCCCATTTATCCATTGCTTCTGTAAATGCTTCAGGGTTGTTAAATGGTACAGTAATTACTTCCGCTGCTGTTGAAGTTGTAACACCAGCTGAGTCTGGAGTACCTAATGTTGCAGGACCAGAACCAGCAGCTACTAGTACTAAGTCAAAGTGACCATGGTAGCAACCAGCGAATTTCATAATTTTTGTACGACCAGTATAAGCACGTGCAACACGAATTGTTGTCATTACAGCTTCTGTACCAGAGTTATTAAAGCGTACTTTAGCCATAGATGGGATTGCTTCTTTTAGCATTTTAGCAAAAGTAACCTCATATTCAGTTGGAGTCCCAAACAAAGTTCCATTTTCAGCTGCGTGTGTAATAGCCTTTGCGATATGTGGGTGACCGTGACCAGTAACGATTGGACCGTAAGCTGCTAGATAGTCGATATAACGGTTGCCATCAACATCCCAAAAATAAGCGCCTTTCCCACGAGCCATTGCAACAGGTGAACCTCCGCCAACTGCTTTATAAGAACGAGAAGGGCTATTTACACCACCAACGATATGCTGTAGCGCTTCTGCGTGTACTGCTTCAGATTTTGTGTGATTCATATATATTGCCTCCTAAATCTTTATACTTCATCTATTGTAGACCTATCAGTGCAAGAAATCCAAAGAAATTAAGGGATATGATTTGTTTTACTATTTAGAGTAAAATAGAGCGTACAGAGGAGGAGATTGATATGGCTTTAATAGAAGGTAAAAAAGCACCTGATTTTTCCCTTATAAATGAAACAGGAGAAACAGTAAAGTTAGCGGATTTCAAAGGACAAAATGTTATTTTATATTTTTATCCTAAAGATATGACACCAGGCTGTACGACGGAAGCTTGTGACTTCCGTGATAAGCATGAGGATTTTAGTAAATTAAATGCAGTTGTACTTGGCGTTAGTCCTGACGATGCAAAAAAGCATACCAAATTTATAGATAAGCACGGTTTGCGATTCTCGTTATTAGTAGATGAGGATCATGCCGTAGCAGAAGCGTATGGCGTGTGGGTACTGAAGAAGATGTATGGACGTGAATATATGGGGATAGAACGTTCGACATTTTTAATTGATACAGAAGGAAACTTGATAAAGGCTTGGCGTAAAGTACGTGTAAAAAATCATATTGAAGAAGTATATACATATTTAGCAGAATGGGAGGTGACTCAATGAGAATTTATTTTACGTTTGAACCAAGACCGAATTTACGTGAGCCACTAGTAGCAGAATTTCCACAAGTTGATTTTATTTTTGAAAATGGCTTATCAATCGATGAGCTACAACAAGCGGATGTGCTTGTCACATATGGTGAAGATTTAAATGATGAAAATATTCAGTATGCGACAAAGGTTAAATGGATTTTTGTAGCTTCAGCGGGGATCGAAAAAATGCCAGCTCAAGCCATTATTGAACGAGGGATATTTGTTTCGAATGTGCGCGGCATTCATAAAACACCAATGGCAGAATCAATGCTTGCCCATATTTTAGCGATTAAGCGTGCGCTGCCTTGGAAGTATGAACAGCAGAAGAAAAGTGAATGGTCCAAAAAAGCGAAACAAACCGAGTTGCGGGATAGTACAGCGCTTATTTTAGGACCTGGGGCTATTGGCTCGGAAGTAGGTCGCTTATTACAAGCTTTTGGTGTTGTGACAATTGGCTGCAACCGTTCAGGGAACGAAGCGGCATCTATGAATGAGATGGTGAGCTTTGGCCAATTAATCGAAGCTTTACCTAAGGCTGATATTGTCATTTCTGTATTACCTAAAACAGAAGAGACGACACATTTACTAAAAGAAGAGCATTTTAAAGCGATGAAAAATGATGCCATTTTCATGAATTTTGGTCGTGGAAACTTAGTAGAGGAAAACGTTTTGGTGCATGCCATTCAAGTAGGTGAAATTGGTTATGCTGTTTTAGATGTATTTGAACAAGAGCCTTTAGCTGAGGATCATCCTTTATGGACTTTACCGAATGTCATTGTCTCTCCGCATATTTCAAGTCACTCTTCTCGCTATGTTGAACGTAGCTTAGAAATCTTTAAGCCAAGTTTAGAGAAGTGGTTACGCGGTGAAACAGATTTAGAAAATAGGATGGATTTATCAAGAGGTTATTGAAGCAGTAGTCCTAAATCACTCATGCCTCGGCATAATTGTAGCTGTCGCTGCGCTTTTGCCACAGGACGTGGCGTTCTTACTGAGTTCCTCTATTTCAGTGGATGTTTGGACACGCGCTTAAAGAAGCTAAACTCAAATGTGTATGAATGTTGACAGAAGTAAGAGTAATTCGATACACTAATTATAACAATTATAAATTAATAATCTTTATGGAAGAGGTGCATGACGATGTCTGAAACGCATTTACAGGATGCACTTGACACGTTAAAAACAACTGGTGTTCGTATTACTCCTCAGCGTCATGCTATTTTGGAATATTTAATTCAAACAATGGCACATCCAACTGCCGATGAAATTTATAAAGCACTTGAAGGGAAATTCCCAAATATGAGTGTAGCGACCGTCTATAATAACCTTCGCGTATTTCGTGAAGTTGGTCTAGTAAAAGAACTAACTTTTGGTGATGCTTCAAGTCGCTTTGATTTCGTTACAAACGATCATTATCATATGATTTGTGAATGCTGTGGCAAAATAGTCGACTTCCATTATCCTGGTCTCGACGAAATTGAGCATTTTGCATCACAAGTAACAGGCTTTGATGTGCATGCGCATCGTTTAGAAATTTACGGCACTTGTCCATCGTGTAAAGATGTATCTGCAAAAGTACAATAAAAAATCCTAGCTCTTAAATGAGGGCTAGGATTTTTTTGTCTTATTATAAGATTGGTCGAACTCTTTTCCTTCTAGAGTTGGATCCAATGTTAATGGTTCATTACAGTACATACACATATCTACACGACCTAATACTTTTGTATGCTTATGGCAATTAGGGCATTCTACTTGAACAGCTTTTGTTGAGAGCAGTCCAATCCATGCATAAACGACTGTACTACCAATAATACAAAGTACACCAAGGGTCATGAAAATTAATACTAGAATAGGATAGTTTTTAAAGAAGATTCCCCCATACATAACTACAAAGCCGATAAAAATAAGTGCTAATGCGAATGAACGGATTTTATTAATTTTACTTTTGTAAGGTTTCATATATCATCTTGCCTCCCAATCTAAAATCTACTATAACATATAAGAACAAAGTATTTTAGCTTTGATAACGTGGAAAGAAGGAATACTTTTAGAGTATGTCGAATTTTTAACGAAATCAATTTCGCATTGGTGTAATTGAGTACGGTGAAAATCCGTGACATCCACTGAATGAGGTTAAAAGGTAACAAGCAAATAGAGGGGGACTGAACATGGAACAAGTTTTGCGTCCGATATATCAGGAACGGGCAAGTCAGTCGAATACGTTAGGCGTTATTTTAGTGGGAAAACGCGAAGAAAAAAGTAATGTTACAGATACATTTGATACAGTCTTACTTATTATTGTAAAGGAAGCAGAAAAGCCAGTCTTTACGAAACATTACTTATATGAAGGAAATAAAGTAGCTTTACATACAGTTACTGAGAAAATATTACGAAAATGGCTACTCATTGGCTCAAATAAAAAAGTGGTCGATTGGATTTTCTTTGGTAGAGTATTATTTGATCGTAATGAATTTCTTCATAAATTAAAAATTGAATTACAGGAGTTTCCGTTTAGTGGTCGTAAAATCAAAACGGGCATTCAATTTTCAAAGTTAATTCGACGTTACTTAGAAGGGAAAGAATACTTTGATAAGGGTAGCTATCTCGATGCTTATAATCATGTAGTAGATTCATTACATCATTTGGGGCGTTTATCCATCATTGATAGTGGACTGTACCCTGAAGTAACTGTTTGGGCACAGGTGAAAAAATTAGAACCAGCGATTTATAAATTATACGAGGAGCTCGTTACAAGTAATGAGCCGATAGAAAAACGTTTAGAGCTATTATTTTTAGCAAGCGAGTTTTTAATACATTCACGTACTCGAGACGGCGCTCAACATATTTTAGAAGTAATGCAAACAAAAGAGACTTGGACAATTCAGGAATTGCACGATCATAATGAGCTCATGAACTACTCAGTAGATTTAGAAGTGTTTGTAGAATATTTAGTGGACAAAGGTTATATTCAAATTGAACCTATCGTTGCGAAAAGTGAAATGATATTCCACCGTCATTATAAGGTAAATAAAGAAGCTCTAGAAATGGAGCAAGGACTGTAGTATGCTAGTTATCGAGGTATGAAAAATACCTCGATAATTTTTTATAAAAAGTTGTTGACTTTTAATTTGTTGATATTGTATTATATTAATTGTCGCTAAGACATAACGAAATAACTCAATGAACGAAAAAAACTTTCTAAAAAAGTTATTGACACGAAATGAGTTAAATGTTAATATAAAGAAGTCGCTGAAAAACAACGGCATCAGCATGAACCTTGAAAACTGAACAAGCAAAACGTAATCAATAAAGTTTTTAGTAGCTAACCTTGAGTTGGTGAACGAAACAAAATTTTGGACATCAAACATGATGCCAGCAAAACAATTTGAGCTAATCAAATTTCTT
>NZ_JBIWFQ010000016.1:0-32254 GCF_044763105.1 Lysinibacillus sp. NPDC096212
AGCTGTTCAAAACAGAAATGGACTGCGAACGCTTAGTTACTCAGGAATCCCACTGACATTAGTCAGCTTGTCCCTTTAGGGGTGGGAGTCTCAATAGCTAAATGTTTACCTACGAAAATACCACTAGCTGCTGCTTGTGATAATGAATGTGTAACACCTGAACAATCTCCAATTACATATAATCCTTGAATATTTGTTTGGAAATTTCCGTCAGTTTCTATTGTTGGTGAATAAAATTTTCCGTCCATACCATAAAGCAATGTATCCTCATCAATGGCTTCACCAATAAATTTTTCCAAATGGTTTAAAAATCCCTGCATGATTTGAATAAATAGTAAAGGAATTTCTTTAGTTAAGTCCCCAAATTCAGCTTTTAACGAAGGCTGAATTCGATTATAATTCATATTTTCTTTTGTTGTAGAGTGTCCCTTCCTTAAATCTCCATAACGTTGTACTACAATACGATCTGTCCCTTTATTTATTTCGCCGATCACCTTATGTGCATATGTATTTGCTTCTTCAAGAGTAGGGAAATATGTTGGAGTGAACAAAGTAAAATTCAAGTTAGAAGTTCCATTCTTTTGCTCTCGAAAATTTTGACCATCTGGCATGACTAAACCTTCTTGATATTTACGAATAATTCTTCCTTTAGGATTCATGCAATAAGTACTTGAAATGATATCTTCATGTGCATAAGCAAGTTTTGTTTCAAAGGTATCTTCCAAAATTGAACGTAGCTGTTGTTCTGCCATTTCAACTCTAATACCTAAATCTAAACGGGTCTTACCTTGCTTAACTCCAAGACTAGAACACTGTTTTTTTAACCAATCTGTTCCGGATCGACCTGTTGCAAACACTACTTGCTGCGATCGGATATTACCTTTATTTGTGATTAAAGTAAAAGAATTATTATCTTTTTTTATATCTTGCACATCCACCTCAAATTGAATATCTATCTTGTTTGATAAAACTTTATAAATTTGTTGGAAAATTTTTGTTGAAAGTGACGTACCTAGGTGCCTCACCTCAGTAGTTAACATCTGTAGGTTACATAATTGGGCTCTTTTTGAGAGTTCTGTATTAGCTGTGGAATATTTAAAAACAGAGTCTCCACCGAAACGGCATAAAATATCGTCAACTTCATCCATTAAGCGTTGTAGATTCTCTCTACCTACTTTTTGCTCTAATTCGCCGCCAAATTCAGTTGAATAATTAAACTTTCCTTCTGATTTACCCAAACCAGCAAAACCAAAATATTTCTCACATAAATTACAATTGCACGTTTCGCCTCGATCTAAAGGGCAATTTCTCTCCTCTATAGATTTTCCTTTTTCAAGAATTAATATCTTTTGATTACTTTGAGATAAGGTATATGCTAAAAAAACACTACTTACACCTGAACCGATAATTGTAATATCATACATCTATTTACACCTTCTTTAATTAATGAGTAATAAGAGTATTTTATAACAAGTGGATTGTCTACACAAAACTAAACAATTTTTTTAGTGTACAAGTTTATACAGAACGGGACTCATGTATTCAAGGGATCCAAGAATCCGAATGTTGTTATGAATGTAATCAGCTAATTCAAGTTGTAAATCCTCTAACTTGTTTACAGTTATACCCATGTTCAATAAGATTATCTAAAGAACTATGAAAAGGGTGATTAAAGTTGTTTCAAATAAAAAAGATATATAAAGAACACTTTCCTAACGGTAAAAAAATTATCTATCAATACGTCTCCAACAACTATTATGATGTTGTCTATAAAGAACGAGAAAATGGCTGGGCAATTGATTTTACGTTAAAACATTTTGAAACCCCGTTTCACAAGTATTTGGAAGGAGAAATTTTTGAAGATCATATAGAAGATATTGAATGCTATATTGCTGAATTAAATGAAGAAGAAGTAGGAATTGTTAGCATCAGCCAAGAGAAGTGGCATAATGTGTTAAGAATTAATGATATTCATATTGATCCATTTCATCAACATAAAGGAATTGGGAGTAAATTCATGGCTTTGGTGAAAAAGCGAGCAACAGAAATAGGGGTGAGAGCGATCGTTCTAGAAACGCAAACTTCTAATTATCCTGCCATTCAATTTTACAGAAAGCATGGATTTCAACTTATTGGATGTGACCTATTAAGTTATTCCAATGAAGATATTGAAAAAAAGGAAGTAAGAGTTGAAATGGGACTTGTTATTGAAACATAAAAGGAGAGCACGTTTTTATCGTGTTCTCCCTAAGAAACTATATATTATTTACTTTGAGTTTGAAGTGCTAATTTAACCCCTAGACCTATATAAACGAAACCAACAGCTTTTTCAATCCAACGTGAACCATTGTTTGATGTCTTCGTAAAGATTTTTTCGCCAATAAAGCTTGTTATAATAGCTAACAAAATAGTATATAAAACACTCATTACAACAAAAGTAATGCCTAATATCAATAATTGTACAGTGATAGATTGGCCATTATGCTGAACAAACTGTGGTAAAAACGCTAAGAAAAATAAAGCAGTTTTTGGATTTAAAATTTCCGCTAAAAAACCTTGGCGGAAAGAAGTACTTGCTGGACTTTGTTCAACAGTTGGTTTTTCTAATTTTTGTGGCTTCGTTAGTAGCATTTGAATACCTAAATAAACAAGGTATGCAACACCGATATATTTCACTACTTCAAACGCAGTAGCTGATTTCATTAAAATTGCTGATAACCCTAATACAGCTGCTGACGTATGGACTAAGTCACCAAGCCCAATTCCTAGAGCAGTGAAAATACCGTTCTTTTTACCACCTTTTAGCGTTTGCGTAATGGTAATGATAACAGCGGGACCAGGAATTAAAAATAAAAGAAGAACTATTGCAATAAAAGATAACATATTTACCCATCCTATTCTAATAAAATAAACATTCAGTTAAGATGATAATAAAATTAACTTAAATGAATGCAAAAAATATTATATGCTATCTGCTATATACCTGTCGATAACGAAATACTGAATAGGGTTATTTATAATAATCAGAAAACGATTTGGTTATATTTGTATAATGTTGCGTATTATTGAATTATAGTGAAGGGATTGAGGTGATAGCTTAATACCAGAAGTTTTTACTATAGTGCCTTTTTCACAGGTTTTGTTAGGGCTTACGTTTATCATTATAGGCGTTCGATAGAGGAAAAGAGCAAAAAGAACGTATGTTAGTTTATTATATTTCGGTGTTGCGTTTTTCATATTATTAGTTGCTGGACAAATACTTTTATTTTAGAGATACATTCATTTTTATTTTTATATTTAAGAAAAGATGGGTTTTATGCCTGTTATAAGTCACATCTAAGCTGATGTGGCTTTTATTTCGTAATTCAAACATAAAAATAGTACCAACTACTAATATTTAATGATAGAATTAGGTGATAATATTTTTGGAGGTTTTTTTAGATGCTAGATATTCAACAAATACAAGAAGTTATTAGACATCGTTATCCTTTTCTATTAGTTGATAGAGTATTGGAATTAGAAGAGGGGAAGAGAGCGGTAGCCATTAAAAATGTAACGATTAATGAAGAATTTTTTAATGGACATTTTCCTAATTATCCAGTGATGCCAGGTGTGTTAATTGTCGAAGCATTAGCTCAAGTAAGTGCTATTATTATGCTCACAAAAGAAGGGAATCAAGGGCGACTAGGATTACTGGCAGGTATTGATAAATGTCGCTTTAAAAAACAAGTTAAACCAGGAGATCAATTGCGTCTTGAAGTGGAAATTACACGCTTAAAGGGTGCCATTGGTAAAGGACGTGGAATAGCAACAGTTGACGGAGAAATAGCTTGTGAGACAGAGCTTATTTTCGCATTTGGAAGTTAAGTCCATCTGATTTAACTTCTTTCAGCAAATGTTTTTTGTAGCGAAAGTGAAGCGTCAGCAGCAACAACAACGCACGACTGAGTGACCAAAATCTTCTCGCTCCCGCTTCGCTTTCGCGCAATAAAAATCTGCGACTGCTGCTACGTTAGCACTGCGCTTTACCACAAAAAAATATTTGCAGGACTAAGCACAAAGCCGACTCCTGATGTTGCTTTAAAATAAAGCTTAATCAAATTAATATTAATAAACCTGATAAATAAAAAAAAAGCGTGATTTGAAAAAAGATTGATCAAAACACGCTTTTAATAATTTCAATTGAATCATTTATTTCTAAAAAAGTTTAATCATTTCTGTGAACCTTATTCAATTAAAGTGCCCTTTAATTGAATAAAGCACTAGTCAGAACTTATTTTATATTTTTACTTCTTGAATCATAATTAACTTTTCGGATTCTGTTTTGGAGTTTTTTGATAGGGAGGACGGCAATATTCCCAGAAAGTAATAATCCCATTACTACAAATACTGTTGCTGTAATATCAAACATAGTAATAGATTCATTTAAAAAAATAGTAGCTAATATGTATCCAAAAATAGGAGTCATAAATAACCAATTGTTAGCCCTTACCGTATCCTGTTTCAACAGGTAAAACCAAAGCAACATTGTGCCGATTGAAATAATAAACACCAGCCAAAATAACGAACCAAGGAAATAATAATCCAATATCAAAAAAAAATTTTCTTTTTCGAGAATATAAGCTATAGGGATTAAAGCAGCTCCACCAATAGACACTTGCCAAGTATTAATGACAATACTCGGTAGATTTAAATTGACTTTTTTAAAATAAACGCTTCCAATCGCCATTGATACCATTCCTATCCCCAAAATAATCAATCCTTTTACACTAGCCTCACTGGTTGTGATAGATGGCCATAAGGCAATTAATAGTCCAAATGCTGCTATGACCATTCCTATCCATTCTTGTAAATAAACTTTTCGTTTTAACCATATAGAGGACAGTAAAGCAACCACAAAAGGATTTGTTGTAACAAATAAATTAAATAAGCTTGCCGATACATAATTCAATGCCCAAAAGGTTGCACCTAGATAAATTGTTGTATTCAATAACCCTAAAACAATTAATGAGCCCCATTCCTGTGACCGTGGCCAAGGATATTTTTTATTTAACAAATAAACATAAAGAAATAGCAAACTTCCAGCGATCAGAAAGCGAGTGGTAGCCAATACCAACGGGGTGGTAGAGTTTAAGCCAAACTTTGTAGCTATCGCTGCAGATGACCATAAGAGTGTAAAAAATAAACCTAAAACTGTTTCCATCGTTTTGCTCCTTTTAAGTTAAGTGACTTCTCAAAAAAAACGTGATTACAGAAAGAACCACAATATTAAGAAGTAACTCGGCCCTTAACCAAGTCCATATTAAAATTTTACAAACAACGGATAACAGTTTTTTTACTAAAATTCAGAATTTTTTTATCCGAATTTCGTTATTTGATTAGTATATACTAATTTATAAGGGTTATTTTTCAAAAGTTCTACTTTTTATTCGAAATTGGCTTGGTGTTATTTCCCCATATTTTTGGAATAAACGTGTTAAGGAAGATTGATGTTCAAAACCTACTTGAATCGCGATGTGTAAAATGGGTAAATCAGTATTCAGAAGCAATTCTTTTGCTTTATTCAAACGAAGTTCCTGTATATATGCTGAAGGAGATTTCCCAGTTTCTTTTAGAAACCAATCCGAATAATATGAACGATTGTAATGTTCAAGTGAAGCCAGTTTATTAACCGTAATATTCTCATTGTAATGTTCATTGATATACCTAATAGATTTAGGTTGTTGTTCTTGGAGTAAATAATGTGAAATATAGGGGTATAGGTCTTTAAGAGCAGAGCCATTTAAAGATTGTTTATCGATTTCATTCAGGATAAGATATCGAATCCCTTTCCATTGATTATCTAATTTAAATGAAATTCCATATAACTTTTTCTTAGTTAACATAAAATGAGGAATATCTAAAACCAAAAACTCGTTACGTACAATTGAATGAAAAGTATGATTACACTCGGGTGGAATAAAAAATAATGTTTGGTGGTCTAGTTGAAGATCCTGTGCCCCTGTATTAATATAAAGCTCTCCTTGGAGAGGCAAAATTAACTGAGCATAATTATGGGAATGAGTGTTTTGGTTAGGTGTGTAGGTTCTTCGTTCTGCTACAATTTTTTTAATCTTTTCCATTTTCATTTCCTCCTACTTTAGGGTTAGTCAAAAAGTCTTGTTCTATTAAAAGGCACTTTAACAACTAATTGTCATTCAACAATTAATCCATCTTTTTCTTCAAATGTTCTTTTCTTTGCCATTTAAAAACACCCTTTAGATAACCATATCCAAAGGGGTAAAACGGGGCAACTTTCTTTAATTCTACATTTCAGATGCACTTTTCTTTTGGAAATAAAAAACATCCCTTTAAATCAATAATATCTAAAGGGGTAAAACGAGGCAACTCATTTATAAACGGTTAAATAAAAGTAGTTCTAATGAATAAACATCCTAAATAAAATAAGACGAAGGAGTTGATGATCACAAAGTCAACTCTATTTTTTTGCCTAAATATCTAAAGTATCATGATATTTCTATATTGGGACTTAATTTTATGTTGTTACAGAATATACATAAAAAAGAAAATAATAATAATTTAAGTGGAACAAATGAATATATACTTAGATTAAAATCACGAGAGCTAATTATTAAGGGAGGATTTTATATGTTGGAAAGCACACCATTTATAAAAGATGTTTCTGGTGGAAATGTGAAATTTTCTATTCTAATACCTGCTCATAACGAAGAAAATTATATTGGTGGGTGTCTAGAGTCAATTGCAAAGGCTGCACAACCTTATAAAGACCAAGTAGAAGTTATTGTTGTGTTAAATCGTTGTACAGATAAAACGAAAGAAATTGCACAATCCTACAATTGCGTGACATTGGAAAATAACGATAAAAATTTATCCAAAATTAGAAATGCTGGAGCTGCGTTAGCAAAAGGCGAGATTCTCATTACAATTGATGCTGATACTCGAATGACAGAACACATGCTATCTGAGGTTGAAAAGCACTTAGCATCCAATCAGTTCATTGGAGGCGGCGTGAACGGAAGTTTTGAAAGAATGTCTTTAGGTATAGTAGTATCCACCATGCTGCTAATCTTTCCTTTACTAATCAAGTATGGTTTTATTTCTGTAGGGATCTTTTGGTGCTATAAAAAAGACTTCCAGGCAATAAGAGGTTTTAACGAGAATATGCTAATGGCAGAAGATGCTGATTTTGCTAAGCGTTTAAAACAATGGGGCAAGAAGAACGGTAAAAAATATGGAACGATTAAAAATGGAATGATTACTTCGTGCAGAAGATTTGACCATTATGGAGACTGGATGTTACTGAAACGACCAGGTATGATTTTAGCTTATTTAAAAGGCAATAATGAAAAGGCTGCTAATGAAGCCTATTATGATGATCAAGCAAGATAATAAAACCACCTTAATGGCTTATATTTCAGCATAATAATTGTTTAGACCACTTCGTTGTCAAACGAGTGGTTTTTTTATGTGTAATTCTTTAGATTTTCTTAAATAATAAGACTTTGCATGACAGTAAGTTTAACGGAATGATATGATGTTGGGTGATTAGTAGAACCTCTGGGAATATTGTTAAATCAAGGTTTTGAACAAAGATGAAGCTTTTGAATAAAGGTGGTTATGAGTATGGGTATAAATATTCTTGTAGTTGATGACGAAAAGGAGATTGCGGATTTAATTGAGCTTTATTTAAAAAATGAAAATTTTAATGTTTATAAATTTTATGATGCTCAAGAAGCGTTAGCGTGTATACACTCGATCAAATTGGATCTTGCTATTCTTGATGTAATGATGCCTGAAATCGATGGCTTTGAAATTTGCCGAAGAATTCGGGAACAATATCATTTTCCGGTGATTATGTTAACAGCGAAAGAAGAGGAAATAGATAAAATAACGGGGCTGACATTAGGGGCTGATGATTACATAACAAAACCATTTCGTCCATTGGAGGTTATTGCAAGGGTTAAGGCCCAAATTCGCAGATCTACAAAGTACAATCATCAGGGGACATTACAAAATGATCCGATTATTGATTTTTCAGGCTTAATTTTAGAGCAAAAAACTCGAAAATGCATGTTAAATGAAAAACAACTGTCTCTTACTCCTACAGAGTTCTCCATTTTGTGGTTTTTATGTGTAAATCGAGGGCGTGTCGTTTCATCTGAAGAATTATTTCAAGAAGTATGGGGCGAGAAATATTATAGCAGTAACAATACGGTAATGGTTCACATTAGGCATTTACGAGAAAAGATGAATGATTCCGCAGAAAACCCTAAATTCATAAAAACTGTCTGGGGAGTGGGGTATACCATTGAAAAATGATTTTGGAAAACTAAAAAGAACAATAATGCTTCAAATTTTGCTGATTTTAGTATTAGCATTGTTTGTCGGCTATTTCATAAGATATGTGTTTATTGATGGTGTCTTACAAGCCCCATTCGCTGATTGGTTTATTCGATTTTGTGAAAATGTGCTACAGCTTGATTATTATTCGGCACAGAGAGCCTATGGAATATTATTTCAACAAAATAAGTCACTTTGGTTAGCGATAGGCTTAATTATTTTGCTATTAGTAATTTTTTATTTTGCACTTTCTCGGTTTACGAAGTATTTTAACCAAATTGCCATAGGTGTTAATATGCTTTCAGAGGAATCAGATCAGGAAATAAGTCTTCCTTCTGAGCTAGATTTTATGGAGAAAAAATTAAATGATGCAAAAAATAAATTAGAAAAACGGGCAAAGGATGCACAGGAGGCTGAGCAGCGCAAAAATGATCTCGTTGTTTACTTAGCCCATGATATTAAAACACCGCTGACATCTATGATTGGTTACTTAAGTCTGTTGGATGAGGCTAAGGACATGCCTGTAGAGCAAAAAGAAAAGTATGTGAAGATTTCACTAGAAAAATCATATAGGCTAGAACAGTTGATTAATGAATTTTTTGAAATCACTAGATTTAACTTACAGTCCATTATATTAGATAAAGAATCCATCAATTTAAATTACATGTTAATGCAATTGGCAGATGAATTTTATCCCTTATTAGCCCCTAAAGGACAACAAGCAATTGTTAATATCGAGGGAGAAATGAAAGTTTTTGCGGACGCCAATAAATTAGCGAGGGTATTTAATAATATTTTAAAAAATGCCATAGCATATAGCGATGATAACAGTATTATTCATATTAGCGCACACCATCAAAATGACCAGACATTTATTTCATTTACAAATAAGGGAAAAGCAATTCCACCACAAAAATTAAAGATGATTTTTGAAAAATTCTATCGTTTAGATTCTGCCAGATCGACTCAATCAGGTGGGGCGGGCCTTGGTCTTGCAATTGCCAATGAAATAGTCCATGCTCATGGAGGAACGATATCAGCTTCAAGTGATGATGAAAAAACAGTTTTCACTGTTATGATACCAACACTTTCTTAAGAAACCTTAAGAATTTTATAATAGATTATTAAAAAAGAACTCCTTCTTTTATGTTTCAATAGAGGCATAGAGAGAAGGAGTTGTTTTTATGTTTAAAAGAAAAGGATTTTATAGCCTACTATTACTGATTTTTATTTTTCTGGTGGTCATGTTTGTAAATGAATATCAAGATTCAAAGCTAGAAATAGTTAATACCCCTCAGCTGGAAATGCCAAAGAAAAGTGAAATAAATCTTGATGTGAATTTACATAGCTCAAATGCTATATTAGTGAACTTAGACACAAATAAGATTTTATTGGACAAAGATAGTGACGAAATCATTTATCCTGCTTCATTGACGAAGATCATGACGGTTTTAGTTGCAATTGAAAATATCCCGAATTTACAGGAAAAGATTGTACTTCCTAAAAGTATATTTAAGAATTTATATGAAGAAAATGCTTCTATGGCAGGCTTTCTTCCTAATGAGGAGGTAACAGCAGAGGATTTACTTTATGGTTCAATGCTACCTTCAGGTGCGGATGCTTCTATTGGTTTAGCCGATTACATAACTGGGTCGGAGAGTAAATTTGTAAAGTTAATGAACGAAAAAGCTAAACAGCTAGGGATGAAAAACACACATTTTATGAATGCAACAGGACTCCATCATCCTGATCATTATACGAGTGTGAAAGATATTTCGATACTTTTACAATATGCCTTAACTAATAACACCTTTAGGGATATCTATACGGCGGAAAGATACTCAATTAAGTCAACGAATCTTCACCCAGAGGGCATGACGGTGACGAGCCGAATGTTTAAAAATTTGAATGCAAATGAAAAAACGAGAGGTGAAATAATTGGCGGCAAAACGGGCTATACAGAGCAAGCAGGCTTATGCTTAGCAAGTCTAGCGACAATTAAAGGCGAGGAGTATATTCTAGTAACAGTAGGTGCTAAAGGTGACTCACGAACAGAGCAGTTCAATATTACGGATGCATTAGCTGTATATCAACAACTTGACTAAGGAACTTTATGAATGTTTCCCGCAGTTCCTAAACTTACAATAAAATTTTATCCAAAAATAACATACTACCTTTCCATCCCTTCATATAATTTAAATATCTGAAAAATTTAGGTGACTATGTTTTGACTATAAATGAGTTTTCTATTCTTAATAAGGTCATTAAATCAGGTAAACCAGTATGAGAGGATGAGGGGTTTGAAGCATCCCGGCACAAATGTTTTTGAAAATAAAGAGGAACTATTCATACCTGAAGAAGCATTAGATAAAGATTTCTGTGATCGATTAGTGAAAAAAATTCATAAAAATATACTCAATGAAAATATAGCAAACGATGTTTATATGTCATATTTCGTGATTTTTGATCAACAATATAAATTGACAGAAATCCGATATTTATTAGATGTATTAAAATTACAAGCAAATGAAATTATTAGATCTAAGCCAATTTATATTACATTATGTGGTGTTATATTATCATTGATTACAATAATTGCCTCTGCCATCAATACTAAGCTGATGATTGGGATCTCACTTGTTCAATTAGTTGCCCTTGCAGTATTAAGTTTTAATGTAGCTGTATTGTTTATTTCCTTTAAAATAGAAAAAGAATATAAAAAAATATACGAAGTCATTAAATTAATTGACTATTATTTAAGTTTTTATAAATAGCTAAATAGGGGTGTGAAAAATGTGCAAAGTATTATAGATCAATTACATTTTTGGATAGATAAGGTGCCTGGGGAATTTCGTCAAATGTCTGAAATAGAGATTTCACAACGGCCAGAGCCTCAAAAGTGGTCAAAAAAAGAGATATTAGGCCATTTATGCGACTCCGCCATTAATAATCTGGAAAGGTTCATTAAAATACAATACGAAAAGGAACCTTTTGTATTAACTCCGTATGACCAAGTTCATTGGGTGAAAATTCAAGGGTATCAAGAGTTACCTTTTGATGAAGTAATGAATCTATGGGTGAACTTAAATAAAAAAATTATCTATGTTATTAAAAATATTCCCGATGAAAAGCTTGCTCTTCAATGTGGCTTTGAAAATAATCAACTAATAACTCTACAGTGGCTTATCCAAGACTACCTTGAACATATGGAACATCATTTGAAACAGATTTTTAAAATAAATGAGCAGATTTTGAATAGATAGTAACATGAATAGCAAATTAATCAATGATAAAAAGTATCCTACGTTTTAATCCCGAAATCACTGTAAGGACAACCTCTAGCTGCTAACACTGAAGTATACATTGCAACAAAAAATCAAAAAAGAGCATTTTTTTTAACATTCCTCAAATAATAAGGTACTAAATATTTTATTTGAGGAAGTGAAGATTTGAAAAAATTCCTGTTTTTATTGCCTATTTGCCTTTTAACTGTCTCCTTTTTTTATGCGAATGTCGGCGCAGAGCGATATGAAAATAAAGGAAGAAAGTATTATGAAGAAGCAGGACAAATTGTCTGGGAGATCAATACGGATGAAAAAATTGTTGCCATTACTTTCGATGATGGACCACATCGGAAGTACACATCTCAGATTTTAGATTTATTAGCCAAATATCATGCGAAAGCTACTTTTTTTATTGTTGGTCAAAATGCGCAAAAAAATCCCGAGGTAATATCAAGAATGTATAAGGAAGGTCATGAACTAGCCAACCATACATTTACGCATCCTCTAAGAACGAATGTTGAAAATTTACTAAAGGAAATAAATCAAACGAATGACGTCATTCAAAACATCACAGGATTTAAGCCTACTTTATTCCGCCCTGTAGAAGGACAGTATTCAGATGCAATGATTCAAGCAATTGCTAAAGAAGGATATAAAGTTGTTATGTGGTCATGGCACTTAGATACTTTAGATTGGAAAAGTCCAGGTACTAATAGAATTGTTAACACTGTGTTAAACGGTGTCAAAGAAGGAAATATCGTTCTTTTTCATGATGGAGGCGGAAATCGTCATCAAACTGTGCAAGCGATGGAAAAAATAATACCGGAACTTGAAAGGCAAGGATATAAATTTGTCACAGTTTCTGAATTACTCGAAGTGCAGAGTAAAAAAAACAAAAACAAATAAGTTTCCGTAATGTAAATGTGTCACTCATTATTAAATTTGTTGTTCCATAACGTGAGGTTGATTTCCGTTCCGGCTGGGCGCTTTGTAGCTGACGCTTTGCTTTCGCTACAGAAAACATTTGTAGCTGACGCTTTGCTTTCGCTACAGAAAACATTTGTAGCTGACGCTTTGCTTTCGCTACAGAAAACATTTGTTGCTGACGCTTCGCTTTCGCACAGAGCAGAGCTTCCTGGGGGCGTCCGATGAGCCGCTTGGGCCAACAGATGTTTTTTGCGCGAAAGCGTAGTGCAACGTAGCGACAGCAACAGCACCGATGTTGGTCACGAAGGCGTTATCACAGGACGTGATGGTTTTAGCCTTCGTTCCCCTATGTGCTCGCTCCAGGGTCTCATCTGTGACGCTAATCCCCGAGGAGTCGCCCAGCCTCCACTCCAATCAACTTATACACAGTATTTCAAATTTCATCTCTTGATAATGAGCAAAATACTTTTTAGTTAATACTAATTTAGCCCTGTTTTGGGTGTGCAAAATTTAATGAATTATTTTCCATTTAGAAAATCAGACTAAAATGAATTAGTCTGATTTTTTTTTTTTCTATTAATGACTTTTCCGTTTAACTTACATAATAATCTGTCACATTCAATTTATTTTTTTCAGAGATTTATTCTTAATTAAACGTTTGAACGAAAAAAGGTATAATTACCCTAATAAATAGGGGGGATTGTCATTGTGTAAGGTTGAATTGATTGAATGTAATAATGAGGTTTTAGAGGGAATTGGGAGTTATTGTCTTAGAAGTAAGAAGAAATCAAGCGGATATTTAAATAAGAACAAATGGCTGAACAATAGATTTGAAGAAGGCTTGAAATACGTACAAGTAATCGACAATAAAAAACAAGTAGGGTTTATTGAATATACAGAAGCAGAAAATTCATCAAGAGTAGTTCATGCTGATGATTATTTAGTGATTCATTGTTTATGGGTAAGTGAGGTTGGGAAAGGTTACGGTACTCGATTAATCAATAAATGTTTAGAAGATGCCAAAAAGCAAGCCAAAAAAGGTGTCGTTGTTATTACGAATTCAAAAACGTCTTGGGCGCCAAGTAAAGAGATTTTTTTGAAAAACGATTTTCAACTTATTGACACTGCCCCATTTGATTTTGAATTACTTGTCTACCAATTGAGCGACGAAGCAGAACATCCGTATTTTCCGAATGATTGGGAGGACAGATTAAAAAAATATAACAACTTAACGATTTTACGTTCGTTCCAATGTCCATATGTCGAAATTGCAACGGAAAATATTATAGCTGGTGCAAATAAATTGAATATACCAGTTGAGCTTATTGATCTTAAAGATAGAGAAGAGTTGATGGAACTGTCACCAACTCCGTACGGTATTTTTTCTGTCATTTATAAGGGACAGCTTCTTACTTTTCATAGGCTAACCGTACATTCTGTTGTAAAAAAACTAAGAGAACTGAGTTAAAAACTGCTCAGCGCAAACCCAAAATAAACATAAGTAAATTTCGGGTGTGAATAAGTGGTTATTAATGCTTATAAAAACATAGTAGAAGTTACAAAAGGTTCATAATATAGAATGAACTTAATATCTATCTTCGAACTACAAAAGTTAAGATAGTATGATTAAAGTTCAATCATCCCGCTTTTTACATTAGGACAAAAAGAAAGGGGGGAAAACCTATGGTAACAATTCGCCAAAAACTAGTATCAACTGCACAAGCAATCAATATTACAAATGGTAAAAATAATGCAAAAAAGTATATTGTCGTTCATGAAACCGACAATACGAACGTTGGAGCTGATGCTGACGCCCATGCTCGTTTGCAGATAAACGGAAACAGTAGGGAAGCTAGCTGGCATTGGGAAGTAGATGATAAGGAAGCTGTACAATCGTTTGAGCATTTTTGGGAGTGCTGGGGAACGGGAACGTATGTTGGTAATAGCCAAGGAATTCAAGTGGAAATCTGCGTAAATAGTGATGGAGATTATTTAAAAGCTGTGGAAAATGCGGTGAGTCTTATCGCAAAAATTATAAAAGATGAAAATATAACAATTCAAAATATTGTTCAACACAATTATTTTAGTGGGAAAAATTGCCCTCGTAATATTCGTGCCGGAAAAGTACCTTGGTCACAATTTATCGACATGGTAAAAAACGCTGGAGATATTCAAATGCCTCCAGTAGAAACGCAAAAACATCGCATTTTCACGGGAACGTATAGTACTCTTAAAGCAGCAGAAAGTGCAGCACAGGTGATGAAAACAACATTCGGCTGGCTTGTTTACATTGAGCAGGACGGTGCAAATTATCGTATTAAAACAGGAACTTTTACAGGGATCAATGCAGCGAAAAATGCAGAGATGAAAATAAAAAATGCTAAATTGGCGCAAGTTACGTATATTAAAGATGCATAAGAGGATATGTAATTTCTAATATTCATGAGGATTTTAGTTGACTGCTTCGAGGAAACGGGTAAAATAGAAAAGCAGTACCATTATATACCTTCAACTTAGCAGATAATAGAGGTGCCTTTAGAAAGCGCTTCAAGGGCACCTTTACTTTTACAAAATCTAAAGCAATAACATCTACATAGAATAATGTGCTTAACAATATAGTGATTAATAAATGCTGGATTTTCTGAAGATAGTTGGAGGACAAGATTTGTCGAGAAATTTTGACAGTCTTTTTCTTTTCGTCTTCTCTATAACCTGTTAAGATGGTAATAGTGTGACAACAAGTTAGTGTATATGAGAGTGGTGACAATCAAGATGGATGAACAGAAAAAAGATAGTATAGAACAGCAGCCAGAACAAACACCTCCTACTGAAGTAAAACTTGCAGGACAATTTATACAAATGAAACCGTTTAAATTTATTATGCTGATGTTCTTTACAATCCTAATTACTGCAGGCTTAACGATATTTGCGTTAACATTCGGAGATAAGAAAGCAGTTGAAGTGAAAGTACCGAATGGACGTACGGAATTTTCGAAATTGTACGAAGCCTATGATTTGCTTAAAAACAACTATTACAAAGATATCGACAATGCGAAAGTGGTCGATGGCGCTATTAGTGGCATGTTTGACGCTTTAGGTGATCCGTATTCTGATTTTATGGTGAAGGAAGAAGCAGATCAATTTAAGTCTGGTTTGTCTTCTAGTTTCCAAGGAATTGGTGCCGAAATTCAAGAGCGTAACGGCTCTATTACAGTTGTGTCACCTATTAAAAATTCACCTGCTGAAAAGGCAGGGCTATTACCGAAAGATATTATCTTAACTGTTGATGGAAAAAGCATTCATGGGTTAAGTGCATCTGAAGCGGTAGCTCGTATTCGGGGTGAAAAAGGAACACCAGTAAAATTAACCGTGAAAAGAGAAGGAAACGCTGATCCACTTAATATGACAATTGTCCGTGATGAAATTCCAGTGGAAACGGTTTACGGTGAAATGCTTGAAGGGGATATTGCCCATATTCATATCACGTCATTTAGTGAAAATACAGCAAAAGAATTTGAGAAGATTCTTGCAGATTACGAAGGTAAAGGCTTGAAAGGTATCGTCTTAGATGTACGCCAAAATCCAGGTGGTTACCTAGAAGATGCAATTGAAATTTCGAATTTATTTGTTCCGGAAGGTAAACCGATTGTACAAGTACAACAAAAAGAAGAAGAGCCGAAAATTACAAATGCTATTGCTGGTAAAAAATATAATGTTCCAGTGACGGTCCTTGTTGATAGCGGCAGTGCTTCTGCTTCTGAAATATTAGCTGGAGCATTAAAAGAGTCTGTCGGTGCTAAAATTGTTGGAGAAACATCGTTTGGTAAAGGCACAGTACAAAATGTCACACCATTAAAAGATGGCTCTAACCTTAAATTCACAACAGCTAAATGGCTAACGCCAAATGGTAACTGGATTCACGAAAAAGGTATTGCTCCAGATGTCAAAGTGTCATACCCATCTTATGCATCATTACCATACTTAGATCCATCTGTGGAAATGAAAAAGGATGTGCAGTCTAACTCTGTAAAAGCGGCACAAGAGATGCTAGAAGTTTTAGGATATGAGCCTGGTAAAGCAAACGGTATTTTTGATCAATACACAGAACGTGCAGTGAAAAAATTCCAAGCTGCAAGTGGTCTTGAAGAAACAGGCGTTTTAACTGGCGATACAACGTATGCTTTAATGGATGCATTACGTGCTAAAATAAAAGCAGATGATCCTCAATTGTTAAAAGCAAAAGAACTGCTTACTGGTACACCAGCAAAAACTGAGTAAACTACAAACTAACAAAGTAGCTGTCGCAGCAGGCGTCTCTAGTGGCCTTTTGCGACAGCTTTTTTTATGGGAGGTAATAATTGTGAAGGACGTATACTTATTTAGTGGCTTTTTAGGTAGCGGAAAAACATCCATGTTAACATATGTTATTCGACAACTAAAGGAAAAAGATTTAAAGCCTGCTGTCATTATGAATGAGCTCGGAAAGCTACCATTTGACTCACAGGCTGTGGAAAAGGATATTCCACTAAAGGAAATGCTAGAGGGCTGTATTTGCTGCTCTGGCGCTGAAAAAACAGAGGCACAAATTCAATCTCTTCTATTAGATAGTGACTTTGATGTCTTAATTATAGAAACAACAGGTGCTGCACATCCTGTTGAAGCGTTAGACGCTGTTTATTCACCGTTATTTGCGGAACAGTTAAATGTCAAAGGAATTGTCACGGTTGCTGACTCGAAGCTGTGGTTAAATCGAGAAACATTAACCCCGCAAGTGCGCTCCTTATTTATGGAACAAATCCGTCACGCACATTTATTGCTGGCCAACAAAACAGATTTATTAACAGAGGCAGAGCAGGCACAGGTTGTTTATGAGCTACAAGGCTTTAATCCTCATGCCTTTATTTTGCAAACTACAAATGGTCGAGTACCGTTACGTTTGTTAGAAGATTTAAAGGCAACAGCTCAGGTGGATAAGCAAGATGTTGTGAAAGCCCCAATAGCATCAATGCATCTTGGTTCACGTTTAGTTGAATTTAAGGATGTTGACTTTACACAGGAGCGATTTGAGGATTGGGTACGTACATTGCCTGAAACCGTGTATCGAATGAAAGGCTATGTGCCAATTGAAGGTGTAAAAAATCCTATGCTGTTTCAATATGCGTATGGCATGGTCCAATGGCTTCCAGAATACGTAAAAATGCCCGCAAAACTCGTTATTATTGGTGAAGATGTAAGTAGTTTAAACGTTATAGGTATTAATATATAGACATATAAAATCTGCTAATTACTACTAATAAGACATGAAAGCTCTGTTCATGTTGTCTTATGTAAGTAGTAATCATGGCAGATTTTTTTGTGGATTAGTAAAATGAAGGAAGTGTGTATCGCTATTTTAAGACTCTATTTTGCTGCCGCTCTATTTGAATATTGAAAATAATTAATAGTTTTTTAGAGGTGTCAACCCTATTTGAAACGTAAGTATTTCATAGACTGGTGGAACTTGCTAAAAATTATTGCCAAAAACCCTCTGTTTGATGCGAATTTATGTCTCTGATGGTGTTGTTAGCAGATGCTGGCAAGAAATTTATTAAATTCGTACTTTACGATTGTTTGCAGAGAAGGAGGAATTGCAAAAATGAAAAAAACACTAACTGCAATTTGTGCAACATTTTTATTAGCAGCTCCAATTCAAATGGTATCCGCTGCAGCAAATACTACAGAGGGGAACACAACATCAGACTGTAATAAAGTTTCTTATCATAAATGGTCAAATAATCAATGGTCAAATCATAAGTGGTATGTAAATGTACCACAAACACAAGCACCATCAAAAGAAACACAAGCACCATCAAAAGAAACACAAGCACCAGAAAAAAATCAAACACCAACTAACAATACACAAGCAACAACTAACAATACACAAACAGCTCAAAAAGAAAATACAGCTACTACACCAGCTCAGTCTACACCATCAACAACTACTTCAGATGTGAATGCATTTGAACAAGAAGTAGTAAAATTAACGAATGCTGAACGTACAAAAGCTGGTTTAGCACCATTTAAAACGGATGATCAACTGATGGCAGCTGCTCGTGAAAAATCACAAGATATGCAATCTAAAAACTATTTTTCACATACAAGCCCAACATTCGGTTCTCCATTTGATCGTATGAAAGCTTTAGGTATTACGTATAAGAGTGCGGGTGAAAATATTGCACAAGGTCAACGTACACCTCAAGAAGTAGTACAAGCTTGGATGGATTCACCGGGTCACCGTGCGAATATTTTAAATGAGAAATTCACACATATTGGTGTTGGTTATGTGAAGTCAGGTAACTACTGGACACAACAGTTTATCCAAAAATAATAATAGCTTTATTGAATAATAGGATGTCCACTAAGTCAAAAACGGCTTAGTGGACATCTTTTTTTATTTTCATAGTAGAAGCTCGAAATTAGACTTTGGTGGAAATAGAGTTTTTTTCTTTTATATCTTCGGCAAAACGAGAGGTTGATTTCCGTTTCAACTGGGCGCTTTTTTGGGGGCGTCTGATTAGCCGCTATTTTTAATATTTCTTCCGCGTTCTTTAGGAGGATAGCTACTTCTTTCAATGAAAAAAAGCAAACTAGAACATGTCTAGTTTGCTATTGTTGCTTTGGCCGTGCTTTTAAATCTTTTTTGAACAAGTATTAAACGTATTAATAAAGTAATTGCTCCTGTAGTCAAACCTGCAACTAGCCCAACCCAGTAGCCAAACGGTCCGAAGTCTGTGTGAGTGGCCAGTACATATCCGACAGGCAAGCCGATAATCCAATACGAAATGATCGCCATGATAAAGGTCATTGTAACATCCTTGTAACCTCTCAAAGCTCCTTGTACGGGCGCTTGGATAGCATCAGATAGCTGGAAAATGGCCGCATAAATTAAAAAATGACCGGCGTATTCTAGCACTTTTCCATCAGTTGTATACATATTGGCAACTGGCTCACGAAGGATAAAAAGGATACAAGCTGAAATAAAGCTAAATAAAATCGCGGTGCCAACACATAAATAGCTGTAGAGTTTAGCATCATGCATTCGGTTAGCGCCTATTTCGAACCCTACTAATATCGTAACGCCCATCGAAATACTAAGTGGCACCATATAGAGTAGGGAAGTGAAATTTAAAGCTATTTGATGAGCTGCGATAATTGCTGTACTAAAGCTACTCATCATCATCGTGACAGCAGAAAAAATACTCGTTTCTACAAATAAAGATATTCCAATCGGGACACCAATGATTAAAATCTCCTTCCAACGAAGCCATTCTAATTTTGGCCAGTCATGGAATAGGCGGAAGCGTTCAAAGGGCACGCGTTTTGCAATAATCCAAACTGTGATTAAGAAAATTAGCCAGTATGTAATCGCCGTTGCAACGCCTGCACCGATTCCGCCAAGTTCGGGAGCTCCAAACTTGCCAAAAATAAAAATATAATTCAACGCAATATTAATCGGCGTTGCAAGTAATGTAATAATCATTGTGACGCGAGTTTGTCCAAGCGCATCGATAAAGCAACGCATGACAAAAAATAAAAAGAGTGGTATAAGACCTGCGCACATCGCATGAATATAAGATTTAGCAATAGTATGTACAGAGGCTTCTAAATTCATATTGCCGAGAATCCAATCAATGCCGACTAATAATCCAATGAAAATTAGTACCGATAGTACGATGGCTATATAGATTCCTTGCTGAACAGCCTTCTTTGCGGCCAGTTCTTTTTTAGCTCCAACAAGCTGTGAGACAATAGGTGTAATCGCAAGGAGAATGCCAGATAAACCTGTGTAAATAGGCATCCAAATAGAGGAGCCAATTGACACTCCAGCTAAGTCAGTGGTACCATACCGACTCGACATTAAAATATCGAAGAAAGAAATAAGATAAATAGCTACTTGTGTGACTAAAATGGGTACGATAATTTTTAATATTAGCGCATATTTTTCTTTTAACGTAGTTGTTTGATTCATAGTGTATATCTTCCTTCATTAATATATTTAATTAATGAGTATAGCATAAAAAAATAGGAGAAGGCTGAAAATTTTATTTCTTTCAACAGATGCTTGGATACCTCTACCTGCCGCTTCGCTTTCGTTACATAAGAAATTTGTGCCTGTCGCTACGCTTTCGGTCATAAGACATTTGATGAAAGAAATTAAAAGCTTCATCTATATCTTTTCGTTCGCATATAGTAAAATAAAAGACTGTATACAAAAAGTAGTATGGCTACAAGCGGATGTCACAGAATCGGAAAGTAGTTAATAAGGATGTTAGCCTAAAAAAATCATCGCATCCAAGCGACAACGGCTAACTGCCTAAGTACAAAGCCGATCCCGGACGCAATTATGCCGAGGCCGAATTGATGGAATAGGAGAATTAATGTGAAACAACAAACAATCATTTTAACCGGTGGAGGGACAGCTGGTCATGTATCGCTCAATCAAGCGATACTCCCATCTTTACAAGAGCTAGGTTATGATGTCCACTATATTGGCTCAGACGAGGGCATTGAAAAAGAATTAATAGGCGAGGCGTTTCCAAGTGTTCCGTTTTACGGTATTTCAAGTGGAAAATTGCGTCGTTATTTTTCAATGAAAAATTTTACAGATCCTTTTAAAGTGCTTGCTGGAATTATGCAGGCTTTTCGTATTATCAAAAAAGTGAAGCCCCAAGTAATTTTTTCAAAGGGTGGCTTTGTTTCTGTACCCGTTGTCATGGCTGCCAAACTTGCTGGTGTTCCTGTAGTCATTCATGAATCAGATGTTACACCTGGCTTGGCCAATAAAATTGCGCTACCATTTGCATCACACATCTTTACGATTTTTGAAGAAACATTACAGCACTTACCGAAAGAAAAGGCAACATGCACAGGCTCCATTATTCGCCAAGAGTTATTCATGGGAGATCGAGCAAAAGGGTTATCATTATGTGGCTTTACAACATTAAAACCTGTTCTTCTTGTGATGGGAGGGAGTCTAGGCTCAGTTGTCTTGAACGACGCGCTTCGTCAAAATTTACCGGATCTTGTAAAACAGTTTCAGATCATTCATTTATGTGGTAAAGGAAATTACGACGAATCATTAGAATCTACGCCAGGTTACAAGCAGTTTGAATATGTAACAACAGAATTACCGGATTTATTACATGCGGCAAACTTTATCGTCTCACGTGCTGGTTCTAATTCGATTTTTGAATTTTTAGCACTTCACAAGCCGATGTTATTAGTGCCATTATCTGCACAAAAAAGTCGTGGTGACCAAATATTAAATGCCAACTTATTTAAAAGACAGGGTTACGCGGAAGTATTACAAGAGGAAGAGTTAACAAAGGAATCCTTTAAAAAATCGGTTCATGTGTTAACGGAGCGAAAAGCAGAAATGGTTGCAATTATGGAGAAAACACAAAGACCGAAGACGCCAGAAGAAATGGCGAAATTGATTTTACAATATAAAAAGTAGGTTTAGTAGTCAGTGCCTATTGCAATACTGCAATTATATGGAGCAAAAACATAAAAAAAGCTATGTGCCTGTCATTAAGACAGAACACATAGCTTTTTTTTATGAAAATTCAAAGTAGATTACATCGCTTGTTCTTCGCCTTCTGCCATTTGATTGGCTGTTGTAAGATAGAACAAGTCTTTTGGAATTTTATATAAATTAAATTGCGCCTCGCCGCTGTTAACCTGTGTTAATAATGTTGGGTGACTTTCATTCGCACTCATAACATAGGGTAGCTTTAAAGCTGCACGCTGTGATTTTATATTTTCAACACGAATACGGAGAAATACCGTATGGAAGTTATAGTCAAAAAAAAGTTCATTCAAAAAAAGCATTTTCGCTTTTTGGTTATAACCTTGCCCTTGATAAGGGAGTCCAATCCACGTTCCTAAAAAGCCTGCACCATCCTCCACATCATGAATGCTAATGGTGCCGATTGGTTGACCCCAATCATCAGTAATTGTCCTTGAAATAGCGAGTCCCTTTGATTCTTCTTCAATCAGTTGTTTTGTCATAAACCAATACTCATCAGCTGATGTGGCTTTTTGACGGACAAAAGGGAAAACAGAAGGGTGTGATAATAGCTCATAAAGCTCTGTACATTCATGTAGGTCTCGATGTTTAAGCATACGAAACGCCTCCTTTACTAGGGTAGTTAAAACAATTCCTTTAAAACATAAAGAAGAAAACTAAAATTCGTACTGGAATTAAAACCCAAAGAACTAGACGTTAAAACTATGATATCCATAATCTCCCGCTGTCTTACTGATTTTTCGACCATACCGAAAAAAGGCTAGTTTTTTTAATATAATATAACAATCATACTGCTTTATGCAATCATTTTCCTCGCTGGAACATAAAATAAGTTTTCCGGGCAGTAATTTCTGAAAAATAAATAATTGTATAGATAGGTAAAAATTGTTTATTAAAAAATTTTGGGAAGCATTAAGTCTAAAATATCAATTTTTTGAGTAGGAATATTTAAAAAGTGTTTCTTTAGGATTACGTTATTTCATCTAAAGAGGTAAAATATCAAAAAATAGCCTTAAAAGGATAAAATTTTTCCAATTCGAGAAGGGTGACTCTTTTAAATTATGTTATAATAGTAGTATTGATTTTTTTTGTATATACAAAAGCTATATAAAAATTCTATATTAATATTAACGACTTATGGGGGGACAGCATGGAATATCTTTTAAGCGAAGATTTATTTAATGATTTGTTTATTGGCAAAGATTTTGTCTTTTTAATGAAAAAAGTGGGAGACGATTATCAATATATTCGCTTAAATAAAGCAGCTCGAACTTTGTTATCACATGAGGCGATTGGGAAAATGCTTTCTACCGTTACCTCAAGTCGAAAAATTTTTTCTATAATTCAAGAAAACTACAATCAAGCAATTACGAAGCATAGTCAAGTTGATTATGTGGATTATGCCTATTATAAATCTGAAGTTCGTAAATATGAGACATCTGTTCGACCGTTTAAACATAATAATGAAGACTATATTTTAGCCATAACAAAAGAAATTCTCTATGATCGTAGTATCGAAGATAAGTTTTTATTTCTGCGCTCAATGTTTGATCATGCTTTTTTTTCTACGGTCATCTTGTCAGCTGAAGGAGCTATTTATGAGGTGAACTCAAGCTTCACGGAAGACTTTAAATTAGATACTGAAACAGTCAAACAACAATTATTCGTCGATTTGCCAATTGTTCCTAAAGATGAAGTAGGGAACATCCAGTGCTATTTACAAAGAGCAGCTATGGGCGAAAATATTGGCGAAAAACTCATTAAGCTTCATACACTGGATAAAAAAGAGCGCATGTATTTAGTTTCACTATCTCCGGTTATGCAAAGGGATAATTCTTTTGCTATTTTTCTTCTCATGCAGGATTGCACACAATTCGCTGAACAAAAAGCAGAGTTACGCTCAAAATCTCATGGTTTAGAGGTTTTTAAAGCTGCTCTAAATTCAGCAGCTGCCATTGCTGTTTTGGATAGTAATGCTAAAATTCTAGAAGTTAATGATTTGTTTTTAAATGCGACTGGTTTCAATGCTGAAGAGCTAATAGGTCAACCTTCTAAATTAATAGAGCCTCATAACAATACAGAGGACTTTTTACAATTAATTAGTAAAACACTTAAAGCGGGGGATATTTGGCGAGGCGAGCTATGCTACCGTACAAAATTCCATGCTGATTTTTGGGTAGAAGCATCTATAGTTCCATTAAATAATGAATTCGGGGAGACAGAACAATATTTATCCATTAACTATGATATTACGGACAAGAAAAGAATGTTAACGGAATTAAAAAATATTGAACGCACATTCCGACTTATTACAGAAAATACAAATGATTTGATTGTCATTACAAACGAAGATGGCATCATTATTTATGCCTCACCTTCCTATGAGATTTTCTTAGGCTACGAAAATGTAGAATTACAAGGTCAGTTTTACAGTAACATAGTCGATGAACAAAGTAAGAAGTCTTGGCAAACATTTCTAAATAATTATTCGGGCCAAACTGAAACGCAGTTTGAGCTACTGCTGAGGGCAAAGGACGGTACGCCTGTTTGGACTGAAGGAAACGTAACAGTTGTTCATGATCCTGAGCGCGAAAAAGTTTCACAAATAATGATGGTATCTCGAGAAATAACTCATCGTAAGGAACGAGAGAATGATTTATTATATTTAGCTTATCACGATACGTTAACACAACTACCAAATCGTCGTTTTTTACAAAAGGAGTTTCCGAAACTATTGGTAGAAGCGCAAGAACGTCATGAGTGTTTAGCTATGCTCTATATCGATGGGGATGACTTTAAGCATGTTAATGATCAGTATGGCCATGACACGGGAGACGACTTTATCCGAAAATTTGGCCAAGTTTTAATTACGGCTGTACGTAACCATGATTTAGTTATACGAATGGGTGGCGATGAATTTATTGTCGTCCTAACAGGTTTAACTCGTAATGATCAGACGAGACAAACACAAATGATGGATATTATTAATCGTATTCGTAATGAACTTAAAAAAGGTTGGACCATCGAAAGTCATCACTTTGCTCCAACTGCTTCCATTGGCATCGCTTATTATCCGGACCACGGTCGCACATTAAATGAATTGCTAGAATTAGCAGATCAAGCTTTATATAAAGCGAAGGAAATAGGAAAAAATAATCTCTATATTACTGACTCCTAAGCAATTATGCCTCGGCATAATTGCCGCTGACGCTTCGCTTTCGCTACCAAAACATCTGCTGAAAGAAGTTAAAAAAGTCTGTACAAACAAGTAGTTACTTGTGGTACAGACTTTTTGTTTGATGTTATGCTATAACAGTATTAAAGAGGAAACCCCTCATAGTTATTTTAGAATAGAAGGTGAAGAAATGCTTAAAAAAATACTTTTAGTGGAAGATGAGAAGCATATTGCTCGTTTTGTGGAGCTAGAATTAAAGCATGAGGGTTACGATGTAATCGTCGCTTTTGAAGGACGAGAAGGACTTGAGCTAGCTTCAACTGAAAATTTTGATGTGTTGCTATTAGATGTTATGCTTCCAGGAATAAATGGAATTGAAATTTGTCGTCGAATACGCACGCAGTCAAAGGTACCCATTATATTGTTAACGGCTCGAGATGCTGTAATGGATCGTGTAGCTGGCTTAGATGCTGGCGCAGATGACTACATAGTAAAACCGTTCGCTATTGAGGAACTATTAGCTAGAATTCGTACAATAATACGTCGGGTGACACCTGATGAAAAAATTGGGGGTTCATTACATTTTCGTGATATCGAAATGGATATAGCGGCCTATGAAGTATTTGTTCAAGGGAAAAAGCTTGATTTAACGAAAACAGAATATGATTTACTTAAATTATTGATAGAGCATAAAAATAAAGTTTGTACACGAGAGCTAATTTTAACCTCTGTTTGGGGGTATGATACGGATATAGAGACAAATGTCGTAGATGTATATATTCGGCATTTGCGAAATAAACTACCGGGTGATATGAATGCCTATATTGAAACCGTTCGTGGTGTGGGGTATGTGATGCGCGAATGAAAAAATTAAGAGATTATTTAGTCAATCAATCGTTACAAAGAAAATGGATGCTCACATCAAGTGCTGTTATATTTTTTAGCTATACGATTATTTGTATTGTCGTTTATATTTCATTGCATACATGGCTAATAAATGATGAACAAAGTAAGATTAAACTAACTAGGGCTGATTTGATTTCCTTTTTAGAGTCACAAGGACCCAATCTTACTGTGCAGCAAATTCAAGAAAACACGGGTCTATTAAAAACCATTGTGGATCGAGATCAAACCGTCAGAATGTTTAATGTAGATGGTATTGAGATTTTAAGCATTAATAATACTTCGCAGGCTGCGCCCTTAACTGCGTTGAATGAAGTGGTAGAAATGACAATTGATAAAAAGGATGCCTTTGTTATTAATGAACCGATTCAGCTCGGCTTCTTCAAAGGATATATTCAAGTTGTTCATCCATTATCTAAGTTTCAGTCGTTAATGCATTATTTATTAACTGCCATGCTCATAGCGGGGGTGGGAGGATTGGTGTTATCAGCTTCAATTGGCTATTATCTAGCCAATTATTTGATGAAGCCATTGCATGCGTTACGTGCATCCATGAAAACAGTAATGGATAAAGGATTTAATGAACCAATTCAATTAACTTACACGTCTCATGATGAGATTGGCGATCTATTGAAAATGTACAATGCGATGATGAACGAATTGCAAATTTCATTTACAAAGCAGCAACAATTTGTTGCGGATGCTTCTCATGAGCTGCGGACGCCTATCCAGGCAATTGAAGGACATCTATCCCTTTTGAAAAGATGGGGGAAGGATGATCCAGAAATTTTAGAGGAATCTATTGAAACTTCATTAACTGAAATTGCACGAATGCGTAAAATGATCGAAGAATTACTAGAACTTGCACGTCGTGAAGAAAAGGACATCAAAAGTGAGGCTGATGCAGTATCTGTTATAGAAGCGGTTATAGAGGACACAAGACTCCTTCATCCGGATGCTCGAATATCGCTGTCGAAAGATGAAGAAATAGGGCGATTATATATAACAGAAAATGCACTTAGCCAAATTGTTCGTAATATAATAGAAAATGCAATTCGTTATTGTGAAAAAATTCCTGAGATTCAAATTTCACTATCTGTCTTAGAACAGGAAGTGTCAGTAAAAATAGAAGATAATGGTATTGGTATAGAGGAAGAAAACATTCCATACATTTTCGATCGCTTTTATCGAGTTGATGAGGCAAGAAATCGTCAAATAGGCGGTACAGGCTTAGGGCTTAGTATTACAAAAATGTTACTTGAAAAGTACAATAGTTCTGTGGAAGTCAAGAGTGATAAAAATGTTGGAACCGTTTTCTTGCTGAAATTCCCGCTGAAATATTGAGAAAAATACATGCTTTATTTAATTATTTCATCCTTTGGGAAAGAAATTGCTTAATTTGCTAAAAAGAGTTGTATTTTTTGTGAAGAGTAGTAAGATTGAGATGGAAAAAACGTTCTTTAAATAATGGATAAGATGTCAAACATCCTTTAAAAGAACGGAAAAATATTATATAATTAATTGTAATTTAATTAATGGAACTGCCGAAAGGCAAAATTTGGAGGTCATTTTTCATGTCGAACAACGTTACAACTGTAAGTTCTCCATGGTCAGCTTTCTCTGGTCCTAACCTAGGATATGTGATGGAGCAATACGACTTATTCTTACAGTCTCCTGAAGAAGTAGAACCGGAGTTAGTATTATTATTCCAACAATTTGGTGCACCAGTAGTAGTAGAAGGTGAAGTAGCTGTAGCTAGTAATGCAGCAGCAGCTCCTGCTGGCGATTACAAGAAAGTGTTAGCAGCTGTGAAATTAGCAGATGCAATCCGTACAAACGGTCATTTAGCGGCAGATATTTATCCTTTGAAAAACCGTGAACTACAAACAGCTCAAATTGAAGAAAGCGCGTTCAACTTAAGCGCTGCAGATTTAGCTGAAATTCCTGCAGCTGTCTTCTTCAAAGATGTGCCAGCAAACGTGAAAAATGGTAAAGATGCAATCGATTACTTAAAATCTGTTTATACAGATAAAGTAGCATTTGAATATAATCACGTAGTAGCAACAGAAGAACGTGATTGGATTCAAGCACAAATTGAAACAGGTTCATTTAAACAATCATTATCTTCTAATGAGAAAAAAGCTTTATTAGATCGTTTAACTCGTGTTGAGAACTTCGAGAAGTTTATTCATAAAACTTTTGTAGGTCAAAAGCGTTTCTCTGGTGAAGGTTTAGATACTCAAATCGTCCTATTCGATGAAATTTTGAAAACAGCTGAAACAAATAGCGTTGAAAATGTACGTATTGGTATGGCCCACCGTGGTCGCTTAAATGTGTTAACACACATTTTAAATAAACCATACGATATGATGTTCTCTGACTTTGCACATGTTTCTAATGAATTATTTATCCCAGAAAACGGTCGCCTTGAAATAACTAAAGGCTGGACTGGTGATGTTAAGTATCACATGGGTGCTTCATATATGCGTGAATCTGGTATGAATGTTAAACTTGCTTACAACCCATCTCACTTAGAAGTTGGAAATCCTGTTGTTTTAGGTACTGCACGTGCAGCACAAGATGACACTTCTAAACCAGGGCAAGCTGTCCATAACCGTACAAAAGGATTAGGTATTCTTGTGCATGGTGACGCTGCGTTCCCAGGTCAAGGGATCGTAACAGAAGTATTAAACTTTGCAAAAACTGAAGGGTTCACTACTGGTGGTACAGTTCACATCATTGCTAATAACATGATTGGATTTACAACTGAACTACAAGACTCTCGTTCATCTGTTTACTCTTCTGACCCTGCAAAAGGTTATGAAGTACCAGTTGTGCATGTAAATGCAGATAGCCCTGAGTCTGTAACTTTAGTAGGTCGTTTCGCAGCTAGCTACCGTCAAAAATTCGGTAAAGATATCATCGTTGACCTTATCGGTTACCGTCGTCATGGTCACAATGAAACGGATGATCCAACTGTAACAAACCCTGAAACATATAAATTAGTTTCTAAACATGAGCCAGTTCGTGCTTTATACGGCGCTCAATTAGCAGCTGAGGGTGTAGTTTCTGCTGATGAAGTTGCAGCATTAGATAAAGCTATCTATGCAGAAATGCAAGCAGCTTATGATCATGTAAAAGAAATGGCAGATAAAGATGAACACAAACATTTAGAAATGCCAGAAGAATTAAAAGTAGAATTCCCACAAATTGATACAGCAGTTGGTGCGGAACGTCTAGGAAAAATTAATGAAGAGCTTTTAGTGTTTGAAGAAAACTTTGAACCACAGAAAAAACTTGGCAAAATTTTAGAAAAACGCCGTGATGCATTTGCTTCTGCAAAAATCGACTGGGGTCATGCAGAAACTTTAGCTTATGCAACAATTATTCAAGATGGCACACCAGTACGTTTTACAGGTCAAGATGCACAACGTGGTACGTTCTCTCAACGTCACTTAGTGTTACATGACAAAAACAATGGTAATTTATTCACGCCACTTCACCATATTTCAGGTGCAAATGCATCATTTTCAGTACACAACTCTCCACTTACAGAAGCTGGGGTAGTGGGCTTTGAATATGGTTACAATTTAGAAAATGGCCATGTATTATCAGTTTGGGAAGCTCAATTTGGTGACTTTGCTAACATGGCACAAGTTATGTTTGATAACTTTATTTCAGGTGCACGTGCTAAATGGGGTCAAAAATCTGGTCTAGTTATTCTTTTACCACATGGTTATGAAGGTCAAGGTCCAGAACACTCTTCAAGCCGTATGGAACGTTACTTACAAATGTCAGCTGAAAATAACTGGTTCGTAGCAAACTGCTCAAACGCAGGTAACTATTACCACTTATTACGTCGTCAAGCAGCATTATTAGGTACAGAAGGCGTTCGCCCACTTGTAGTTGTATCACCTAAGTACTTACTTCGTCACCCATTAGCTGCAGCAAATGCTGATCAATTAGCAAATGGCTCATTCCAAGAAGTAATTGAACAACCAGGTCTAGGTTCAAAAACTGAAGCTGTAGAACGCATTGTATTAGGTTCAGGTAAAGTAATGATCGACATTGCAGACCGTATTAAAGATGGTGAAGGCTTCGATCACCTACACATTGCTCGTGTAGAACAACTTTACCCATTCCCAAAAGAGCAAGTTGCTGGTATTATTGCAAAGTATCCTAATGTTAAAGAAATCGTTTGGGTACAAGAAGAACCTAAAAACCAAGGTTCTTGGAATTATGCATTAGAAACATTACACGACCTTTCAGAAGGTAAAAAGCTACGTTATGTAGGCCGTCCTGCAATGAGCTCGACTTCTGAAGGTGATGCAGATTCTCATAAAGCAGCTCAAGCCGCACTTGTAGAAGAAGCAGTTGCTGAGCCTGTAAAGGTTAAATAATCACATATTAAATTTTTGAGAGCCGGGCTACTTGCTGAGGCAGTAGCCCTTTTATGTGCATAATGCACGTTAATTAAAGGAGGAAATGAAAGTGGCTGAAATTAAAGTCCCTGAATTAGCAGAATCGATTACAGAAGGTAGTATCGCACAATGGGTAAAAAAAGTGGGCGATCGCGTTGAAAAAGGTGAATTCATCGTTGAACTTGAAACAGACAAAGTAAACGCTGAAATCATTTCTGAAGAAGCGGGAGTTTTAACTCAAATTTTAGCTGAAGAAGGCGATACTGTACTTGTTGGTCAAGTAATCGCAGTAGTAGAAGCTGGCGAAGGTGCAGCACCTGCTCCAGCGGCACCAGTTGCAGCAGCAGTAGCACCAGCAGCAGCACCACAAGCGGCACCTGCTCCAGTTGCAGCAGCTCCAGTTGTAGAAGAAACTACTGGTGAGCGTGTAATCGCATCTCCAGCAGCTCGTAAACTTGCTCGTGAAAAAGGTATTGACCTTGCTGCTGTATCTCCAGTAGATCCACAAGGCCGTGTACGTGTACAAGACGTGGCAGCTCATGGTACAGCTCCAGTAGCAGCTCCAGTAGCAGCAGCACCTAAAGCAGTTGTAGCTGTAGATGATTCACGTGTAACAATTGAAAAAATGAGCCGTCGTCGCCAAACAATTGCAAAACGCTTACTTGAAGTAAAACAATCTACAGCAATGTTAACTACATTCAACGAAGTAGATATGACAAACGTTATGGCTTTACGCTCTCGTAAAAAAGACCAATTCTTCGAGTCAACTGGCTCTAAACTTGGTTTCATGTCATTCTTCACAAAAGCTGTAGTTGCAGCGCTTAAAAAATACCCATATGTGAACGCACAAATCAATGGTGATGAAATTCACTTAAACAACTTCTTTGATATCGGTGTAGCTGTATCAACAGAAGAAGGTTTAGTAGTACCGGTTGTACGTGACGCTGACCGCAAAAACTTTGCTGAAATTGAAGATTCAATTGCAGACCTAGCTAAAAAAGCACGCGACAAAAAATTAGGTTTATCTGATCTTCAAGGTGGCTCATTCACAATTACAAATGGTGGTGTATTCGGTTCATTAATGTCTACTCCTATCATGAATGGTACACAAGCTGGTATCCTTGGTATGCATACTATCAAAAAACGTCCAGTTGAAGTGAATGGTGAAGTAGAAATTCGCCCAATGATGTACTTAGCTCTTTCTTATGACCACCGTATTATCGATGGTAAAGATTCTGTAGGCTTCCTTAAAACTGTTAAAGAACTACTTGAAAACCCAGAAGATTTATTATTAAATTCTTAATTCCTGAGTTTATTAAAACCTTGCAAACATTGTTTTGCAGGGTTTTTTTCTTTTTATGGAGCAACTCTTAAGAAAGCGACGGAAAGAGAACGAAGCGATGGATAGAAGAGCTAAAGTGACGGAAAAAGCATTCGTAGCGACGGATAGAAGTGCAGAATCGACGGAAAGAAAAGCCAGAGCGACGGTAAGAGAACGAATCGATGGATAGAAGAGCTAAAGTAACGGAAAAAGCATTCATAGCGACGGAAAGAAAAGCTGAATCGACGGAAAGAAAAGCCAGAGCGACGGAAAGAGAACGAATCGATGGATAGA
>NZ_JBIWFQ010000016.1:32353-124450 GCF_044763105.1 Lysinibacillus sp. NPDC096212
AAGAGCTAAAGTGACGGATAAAGCATTCATAGCGACGGAAAGAAAAGCTGAATCGACGGAAAGAAAAGCCAGAGCGACGGTAAGAAAACGAATCGATGGATAGAAGAGCTAAAGTGACGGAAAAAGTATTCATAGCGACGGATAGAAGAACCAAGGTGACGGAAAGAAAAGCCAAAGCGACGGAAAGAGAACGAATCGATGGATAGAAGAGCTAAAGTGACGGATAAAGCATTCATAGCGACGGAAAGAAAAGCTGAATCGACGGAAAGAAAAGCCAGAGCGACGGTAAGAAAACGAATCGACGGATAGAAGAGCTAAAGTGACGGAAAAAGTATTCGTAGCAATACGGATTTTCCAAAGAATCGGCTTTTCATTTACATTATTATAACTGCATCCAAGTATATAAATTGGGTAAAGTTCGTATAAAGAAGCATAGGCGACTTTACGGATTCTTTCGGCAATGCGACAGTCTTAATTATTTTCAACTTTGCAAAAGTGTATATAAGGCATTAAAAGGATAAAAAACCCTAATATTGTAATTAATCAGAAAAGTAATAAAATTATCTTGACGAACACATTAACTTTATAGTAGTATCTTAATATCAATTAAATATACAAACCTCACATTTATCCTATTGTGAGGTAGAGGCGCGGTATTTATTAGTTCATTGTTGAGTACAAGCAAACGAAGACGCAATGGAGAAGGAACTATCGCCGAAGTATAAAAGGAGCTCGTACTTTTATGCTGGGTCTGCAGTGAATAAGTGCAGGACTGTCCTAGTAAATTACTTTCCAGGTTTACTAGGTTGTGCTATCTCGGAATGTTTGGAATTATAGTGAGGATTTGGGCAACTGTTAAAAAAGATAAGACCTAAGTTCAGAACTTAGGTCTTTTTTGGTACAGTTGTCTTATTTTTTTACAGAAAAGGGGAGATTTACATGAAAAGAAAATGGTTGGTATTAATGTTGACCGTCATGACTGCAATTTTGCTAGCAGCTTGTGGTGCTGGTGACAAAAAGGCTACGACGTCATCTAGTAATGACGGTAACAAGACGAGTACGGAAGAAGGCGGCGGCCAATTCCGTATTGGGATGGAAGCTGGTTATGCTCCGTTTAACTGGACACAGCAGGGTGATGCAAATGGCGCAGTAAAAATTGCGGATAATGCAGAATATGCGGGTGGTTATGATGTGCAAATGGCGAAAAAAATCGCTGAGGGCTTAGGAAAAGAATTAGTTATCGTAAAATTGGAATGGGATGGCTTAGTACCAGCACTACAGTCCAATAAAATCGATGCAATCATTGCTGGTATGTCACCTACTAAAGAGCGTAAGCAAACAGTTGACTTCACTGAAAACTACTATACATCTGATTTTGTTATGGTCATAAAAAAAGGCAGTAAATATGAAAAAGCAACTTCTATCCAAGATTTCTCTGGTGCTAAAATTACATCACAATTAAATACATCTAACTACAATGTTATCGATCAAATCAAAGATGTAAAAAAACAAACTGCAATGGATAACTTCCCAGCAATGCGCGTTGCATTAGAAGCTGGAAAAATTGACGGCTATGTAGCTGAACGTCCAGAAGGTATTTCAGCTGCTGCTGCAAATGATAAGTTCGCGTATGTGAAGTTTGAAAAAGGCTTCAAAACAGATATTTCAAATACATCCATTGCAGTTGGTTTACGTAAAGGCGATGCAAATCTTGAAAAAATCAATGAGATCTTAAAAGGTATTTCTGAAGATGATCGCCAAAAAATTATGGAAGAAGCCATTCACCAACAACCAGCAGCACAATAACATGATGGCACGGGCTATCTGCTAGTCCGTGCCATCTCATTACAATTTATAATCTTTCTAAATAATAATAATGTCTGAGCTAAAAGTTTCATAAAATAAAAGAAACAAAGGCTCCATCCAAGACAGGATACTGTAACGAACAAGCAACACGACGTTGTTAGGAGGAACATCATGAGTTTTGATTGGATTATTTCTATTGTTGAGAACAACTGGCAAATGTTTTTACGAGGTGCGTATTATACATTACTTATTTCTATTAGTAGTACAATTATTGGTGCACTTATCGGATTTTTCATCGGAATTATGCATACCATTAAGGTTCGTAAAAAAGGTGTAAAGTTCTATAGCTTAAAGCTCATTAATTTTATACTAACATGCTATGTCGAATTTTTCCGTGGTACACCAATGATTGTACAAGCAATGGTTGTATTTTTCGGATTAGATATTGCATTTGGCATTGATATGCACTTTATTACGGCAGGTATTTTAGTTGTTTCATTAAACACAGGTGCTTATATGACTGAAATTGTTCGCGGTGGTATTGTATCCATTGATAAAGGGCAGTACGAGGCTGCATCGGCAATTGGTATGAACCATTTTCAAATTATGCTACATGTTGTATTACCACAAGTTGCGCGAAATATATTGCCTGCAACAGGTAACCAATTAATTATGAATATTAAAGATACAGCAGTATTAAACGTTATCGGGGTTACGGAATTGTTCTTCCAAACAAAATCGATCGCGGGTAATAACTTCCGCTATTTTGAATCCTTCTTTATAGCTTGTGTCCTTTATTTCATCATGACATTCACAGCATCGAGAATCTTACTGTATATTGAAAAACGACTGGACGGACCAGATGCCTACCAAAAAGAACAGAAAGAAGCAGTATAGGGGGACGAACAAGTGACAATTATTAAAATAGAGCATTTAAGTAAATCATTTGGTCGTAACCAAGTGTTAAAGGATGTAAATTTCCAAGTAGAAAAAGGTGAGGTTGTCTGCTTAATCGGTTCTTCTGGATCAGGTAAATCAACATTACTACGCTGCATTAATTTACTGGAAACACCAAGTGGTGGTCAAATTATTTACAAAGGTGAAAACATTTTAGATGAAAAGCATAATATCCAAGAATACCGTACACATTTAGGTATGGTATTCCAGCAATTTAACTTATTCAACAATCATAATGTGCTAAAAAACTGTACAGTTGGTCAAATGAAAGTATTAAAGCGTTCAAAGGCAGAAGCCGACAAAGTTGCTTTAAAATATTTGCAGATTGTTGGTATGGATCAATACGTCAATGCCAAGCCACGACAACTATCTGGCGGTCAAAAACAGCGTGTAGCGATTGCACGAGCATTGTCAATGAGCCCAGATGTAATGCTGTTTGATGAACCGACGTCAGCACTGGATCCAGAGATGGTCGGTGAAGTGTTGAAGGTAATGCGCCAGCTAGCGGATGCCGGGAATACGATGTTAATTGTTACACATGAAATGGAATTTGCCAAAGAAGTAGCGGATCGCGTCGTATTTATGGATAAAGGTGTAATTGTAGAGGAAGGACCACCATCACAGGTATTAGTAAACCCTCAGAATGAACGGACAAAAGAGTTTTTAAAACGAACATTAAAATAACGTTCGATTACAATAACAAAAAAAGTGAGTCCAAATTAATGGGCTCACTTATTTTCTAGAATTCCATTCTGCGTATAAAATAAAGCAAATTGCAAATGCAACGGCTAGGATAAAAAACCATTGCGGTACACTACCAAAGCTCATAGAAACACCTCGAAGTAAAAATTTTTATTATGGATATGGTTAAAAAACGATAGTTATGGAGAAAATATGATCTTCTATGGTTTTTTTCTCCACAAAAGTTCAAAAATATTATAAAATAAGCAGTAGACATTAGCTTCGTGCTAGTAAAGAGAGGTAGAGAGATTATGTTACATTTAAAATGGAAAGATGCTCCAACAGTACGCACAGTTACTTGTAAGCATACTAATGCATCAAAATATTTAGTTTCAAACGTATTAACAGTAGGGAAACAATATGATGTGAGAAATGAAACAGAAGAATTCATTTTTATTATCGATAACACTGGTAATATCGGTGGCTACTATAAAGATTATTTCGAATAAAAATCAAAGGGTGGTTCAGATTTTTCTGAGCCACCCTTCTTTGTTGGAAAAAAGGAATCATTCCTTCTTAAAGGTCTTCAAGTCAGCTACATCCTGTAATTGCTGTTTTTCCTGTTCTGTAGCTGTATGAAGGGCGAAGACGTCTTTGATAGCTGTCTTCAGCTCATGTTGTGTTTCTTTGAATTTCGATACTTGCTGTTCAAAGGAAGGACTCGTAAATCGATCATTTGTACGAGATAATCTTTCTTCTAGCTGCGCGTAGTGATGATCCATATGCATAGATAACATCATGGCCAACTGATTTTTCCAAAGCGGAATAAGGGTAACAATTGAAAATTCAATTTTTTCCGCTAACGATTGATTAGACTGCTGAATCATCCGGATTTGTGGCGCAGTTTGTAAGGCAACTTGCTGCGATACTTGTAAGTCATAAATACGTTGATCTAGACGTTCGATTTGAGCGGCAAAATCATTAAGCTGTTGGATAGCTAGTGGCTGTTTCGTTGCTTGTACACTAGTCACTTTTTCAGGAAGCTCAACTTCAATGGCTTGCTGCTTCTTCATTTGTCCGGCTGCAATAGCAGTCGCTAACTCCTCAAAGAATCCTCGATTATGTGAATAAAGTCCTTCTAACATTTCCACATCTCTTATCATTTGAAGCTGTGCACGTTCGAGCTGAACACCAATGCGTTCTACTTGGATACTAATACGTTCAAACTCCGTTAATGTTTGCTTAACAGTTGGCCCAATTTTACCAAACATTTTTTTAAAAAAGGACTGCTTTTTTGGTTCTAATGCGTTAGGGTCCACACGGTCTAACGTTTGCATTAATGAGTCTAACATTTGGCCAATTTTTGTGACGTCTTTTTGTTTTACTTGTGCAAGCATTCGATCAGCAAATTGAGAAAGGGATCGCTGTGAATCCTGCCCTAAAGACAGGACTGACTCGAAGTTTGTTAGATCAAGCTGACTAGCGTATAGAAGTGCACGACTTTGTGCAAGAGGCGATAGCGTATCATACGTCGCCATCGCCTCATTATTTGGAGTTGTTTCTAAATAAGTTTGCACAAGTGGGGAAAGACCTTGTATTGTATTTAGTTGAAATGCGTGATCATTTGCTGTCATTTATCATCGCCTCGCCACTCCAATTGTTCTTTTCGTCTTAAATTGGAACGATTCGCAAATTCGATCTCCATTTGAAGATGGTCAATATCGTTGGAAAGCGCATCCTTTAAATCAATTTGAATCGTATCATTTAAATCTGTAAGTGTTTCTCTTGTTTTCGATAATGTAATTTGGATTTCCTTGTCCTTCACAGGCTGTCTCGATAACATCGTATATTTATCCGTTAATTCGACAGCGGAAGGGAGATGTGCATAAAAAAATTGTTCAACATTATAAAATTTTCGTGGATCTGTTTTAACTACTTTCACGATATTTTTTGAAATACGTGTCATTTCAAGTAATTGCTTAAATGCAGAAACAGAACGTACACGTAAGTAGTTTTGACTTAATGTTTGAATATTTTTATTGGCTGCTGTAAGTTGTGTATCAATATGTTTGTATTCTTCTTTTGTTATACCTGCTATTTGCATGAACTTCTTTTTCTGTCTATATTTCAACAACGCCGTACTCGACGCGTATGTTCCAGCAAATAATAAACCACCAAGGAAGTATCCTGGACTTGCCGCAATTGCTGTGATAGAAACAGTTGTGAGAGAAATTAAGAAGCTAGCGGTATGTCTAGAGAAAAACTGTCCGACACTGAGCATGTTTCTTCCTCCTAGCATTTAAATATGTCTATATTCTTATACGAAATAATCGACATAAAGTTTCAATGAAATAATAATCCTTACATAAATTTTACTGCTATTTGTAAAGTTTCTCAATGATATTACTTAAGAACAAGAAAATCCTTTACTTATTAGAAAGAAAAGGGGACAGACGAATAAGAAATCGAACTAAGTTTCCGGCATTGCTGTTTCATCTATTACTCGGGTAAGTAATAAAAGGCTTATTTGGATTAATCGATTTCATTATATATATTGTATTCAAAATTATAGTAATTCGCGAATTGCTTCACACGTTGTTCGTCAATTTTTTCTCTCTTAATAGGTTAAACATTAGTATTGTTTTTTCGTCTGTTGTTGATTCCTCGACATGAGCGTTAAAATTATTTTATAAAATTAAAAAGCGTATTCGAGATTTTATTCTCAAAATACGCTGAGTAGTGATACTCGTTAATTTTAAGTCATTCATTAGATTGAAAATGTTTTAATTGTTCTGTCGAAAGAGTCGTCCCATCCACCTGCTTGAGGAAGTAGAATTCTTTCGGTAAATTCGTTAAAAAACACACCTATTTTTCAATTACTAAAATAGAGCTATTTTCTATTGGAGGCTCACAGTCTCTAAGAAGATAATTTGTACTTTCATTCGTTTCAGCGGTATCAATTAAAGAGCATGCTGAATGAATGATACTTCCTTGACCAAATTGATCTCTGCGGCTGTCATACGTTGATTTTATTATTTTCCCATCGTACTTAAGTTCATGAAGTATTGGGTCACCTTCTATAGTATATTTAACCACTCTAATACTATCTTCTTTCCCTAGTTGTACATTACGGAAAAAATCTTCAAACCTTTCTAGATTTTTTATTTCACCATGCGTGTCTACAATATCTTCTGGAGTTGAAATGTAAGGTGAAGGTTCATCATTAACATTCATATCAATATCAGTCGAGCTATTTACACGATCGCAACCAGCAATTAAAAGTATAAAAAATAAAACGGTTAGCTTTTTCATGGCTATACACCCCTTCATGTATTTAGTCGTTTGTTCATAAAAAAATGTTCCATACCCGTATCAGTCAAAATAAAAAAGACACCGTTTCAAATAGTAACGTGAATTATAGTGGGGCGGTTAAAATATTTATTGAGCTAAGGTTATGCAATTAGTAAAACATATGTCAACAATAAGAGGAAATCCCTTCCTTTTGTCGAAAAATAGAAGTGAAAGGGGAATAGCTTTATGAAATCGATATTAATTAAAATTAAAGAACAATTCAAAACTAGTTCACCAAAAATCCCTAATAATGCATGTTATTTTTGTAAACGCAAAGCACCAGATTTACGAAATTACAGAAATGAGAAGAACAAAAAAATTAAGGTGTGTTATTTATGTGTTGAATATGCTGAGAGACGAGCTTTTCGTAAATAAAATTTTGCCATTGCCCTTCTGCATTAATTGTGGAAGGCTTTTTTATTCAATGAAGGAAGAAATGTAATGGGAAAATAAAAGCACGTTATTAGAATTAACTTTTAGTGCATATGAATTGGATGGTTTGGACATGGTCGAAACCGCTGAATTTGTCTTAAGAGTTGAAAAATATTACCATATATTCTATTGTTTTTTATATACCTAAAAGGTAATTACAGGAATAATAGGGGGATGAATTATGAGTCAAGTTTGTGTGATCAGCATCTATGTACCTAACATTGAAAAAGCAATTGATTTCTATACGACTGTTTTAGGTTTTGAGGTAAACAAACAATACGGACCCAAAATCGTGACACTTGTTCACGGAGATTTACCTTTAGTTTTAGAAGAAGCGAAAAACTCTAAATCCATTCCAAAAGATACTTTAGGTGTGGTTTTAGCTTTAAAGACAGAGGACATTCATCAAACAGTCAATAAGTTAAAATATCATAATGTTGAGTTCATTACAGATGAGCCGGTGGATTGTCCTCCTGGAAAAGTTATTAGCTTCAGAGATCCTTTCGGGAATGTCTTAGAGTATTTACAATTTATTTAGATAATATATAGATTAAAATATTTCAGGAAGTCACATCTAACAAGGTGTGGCTTTTTAACAGTGTTTTATGTAGCGAAAGAAAATCAAGGCAATCGGAAAGGAGCTAATAAAGGATGTTAGCCTAAATCATCACATCCATGCGATAACGGCAAACTGACCTGCATCGTGTTGGCCTAATCATAAAGCCAATCCCGTACAACATTGTTTATCTGCGCGAAAGCTAAGGGTCAGTGGCAAATGTTTTCTGTGCGAAAGCGAAGCGTCAGCGGCAATTTTGCCTAGGTATAATTGATTTTCATTTGAATGAAAAATAACATTGTTAAATATGTTAAACAACTTTATAATAGTGTTAATTAAATCCAATTGTTAAAATTTTTTCATGTCCTAAGGTGTTTTTCAATTTCTCACGTAACAAAGATTGCGCCATAAAGATGACTTCATAGGTAAAAAGGGAGAGTCTACCATATGCAAAAAAACACAAACAATAAGATTGAGCTCATTGATACTAAAATAATGTTAGAGAAATACAAGGAAGAAATAGAATTAATTCAAAAATCATTAAAACAACTTGAGTTGGAAATTAGTAATTTGCAAAGTGAAGGTTTAGTTGAAATAGAAAAGTTGACAAACGACTTAAGTAAGTTACAGTTACTTTCAACGAGTATAAAATTTAAAGCTAAATGTCTTACCTGTAATAACAGTAAAACCATAGAGACATTAACGACTAAATAGAATATTGATATCAAGTCACATTTAATTTGTTGTGGCTTTTTATTACGCTTTATATTTCTGGTGATGACATTTCGTTCCATGTATTCTATGATTAGTGTGGAAGGTGGTGCCAAAAATGAGAGGAAATTTAGAACAGATTACAATCAGTTTTTGTGAACAAAACGGAGATGTAATTATGACGTATGACATCAACAACTCTCTATCAGCTCTGATTCCGAACGTTGGTGATGTAGTTAATATTGATGATAATTACAGGGCAGTAAGTGAAAGAGCTTTTACTTACAGTCCAAGAAGTATTACAGTTACAATCTATTTAGAAGAATTATAATCAGGACTTCAAGGTCACACTCATTATGGTTGTGGCTTTTTTTATGCAGGTAACTATAAATTACTGGCGGAGCGAAGCAATACCTGCGAAAGCAAGGTAAATACCCGCGGAGCGAAGCAAGGCGAATACTCGCGGAAGTAAGGTAAAAACTCGCGGAAGCAGAGCGAATACTCGCGGAGCAAAGCAATACTCGCGGAAGCAGAGCGAAAACCCGCGAAAGCAAGGTGAATACTCGCGGAAGCAAGGCGAATACCCGCGAAAGCAAGGCAAATACTCGCGGAAGCAAGGCGAATACTCGCGGAAGCAAAGCAAATACCCGCGGATCCAAACGAATAACATCCTTAGTCACATCTAACAAGGTGTGGCTTTTTATTGTGCAGACAAAGTCCAACGGAGGATATATTGAGTGGATTTTGCGAGTAGAATTATGAGTAGTAGGGAACAAAAGCATAGGGAACGACTGGTCGTTTTATAACGGTTAAATTAGTAGATCTAAAATAGATAATTTGCTAGAATGGCGAATGTGACTAAAATAGAAATAATAGTTATAATATGGAATCTGTTTTCATTTCTCCCGAGTATAAGAAAACCTATGTGAAAGAAGTCGGACAAAATTAATTATTACTGTAAATGTCAAAATAACAATATACATTTTTGCTCATCCAAGCATGTACGTTTTCGATTACTTTTCTATTTAAGTGTGTGAATAATTGCAACTTCGCACGGAGCGTGTACTCGCATGATTCGATTGACTGAACTCATCTATATTAAGGGCTGGTTAACCGGTCAAAGCAATCCATGCTCGCCATGATGGGTGAACACCTTTTTTAATAAAAATAGCGCATTATGAAATACCACCTGTTATTAATCAATACGGAAGTGTCCTACATGCGCCAATGATTGCATACAGTGTTTGGAAGTATACATTTGAAAGGATGTGAGGGCAAATGAAAGTAACGGTTAAAGAATGGCGTGTAATGTCTGATCACAACAAACAATTACTTTTAAATGCGGTAGCAACTAAATAAAACATAGATGAAAAGAGGAATGAGAACATGCTGCAACAAACACAACACGTACTTAGAAAAAGTAGTGCTAGAAAGTAATAACAATGTTGATAGTTTATCTGCACAAATAGTTCAATGAATAGTTGTCCAATAGGCAACGACTCATTCATTTAATAGATAAAAATAATGAAATCACTCATAAAAGTTGGCATAAGAACAGTGGAATGGTGTGAGCAGCCACTTTAGAAATTCAAGATACATTAAAATTATTTGCATTTGCTACGGAAGGGTATTCCCAATCCAAATTAATAAAATATAATTTTGCCCCCAGCAACGTCATTTTAGATAAACCGTATTCATTCAATGTTAAAAATAGACGAAAAGCTTGATAAACTTTAGTATTACAACAATACAAAAAAGAGGAGCCAGACTAAACAATGTCTGACTCCATGCGTGTATAACCTTTTAAATCATCAAAAAGCTCTAAAGTAAATGAATTGGAATCTGCTTGAGGGCTAACACCCTTTTGAACGAATACTAAGAATTCATCTATCGCTTTTTTTGATCCTTCTACTTCAACCTCAATTTGATCTTGATTATTTAGTTGACAGTATCCTTTTAATCCTAGCTCAATCGCTTTCTGTTTAATGAAAAAACGATAGCCAGTCCCGTAAACATCACCGAAAAATTTAATTAGCGCTCGCTTGTTCAAGCTAACACCTCCTACTAGTTAAGAGGGGAAAACCCCCTTGGTGCTTAGTGCATTACACGTTCTTTTTCTAAATATGCAATTAGATTATTGATAAAATAGAGAACTTGCTTAGAAGCTTGATCTACTTCTTTTAAATGAACTTCTGCCTGCTGAATATTCCCAGCCTTATAAGCCACCGCTGCTAACTTCGCCGATTCATGAACACGTAAATGATAGGCGTCTAATTCACGGTACTCCTGTAAGTGTCCGAAACGTTCTACGGTGCGAGCAGATGTATACCATTTACCAAGACGGCAGTCTGTATGTGAAGAAACATCACTTGGTTCGACATTTTCAAGACCGAGGAACATATTATAAATTCGCCATTTCCATAAAATATGATCGGCCTTTGATAATTGTAAAAGTGCAATGGACGAAAGCTGAACATTATTATTCTCAATAATATCATTGCGGAAACGATTAATTTCTTTCCCTAATGAATGAATATCACTAGATGTGTTATGACTATATTCGCGAATGTCATCTTGAAGGTTAGAAATCTCAATCATTCTTGCTGATACTTCATCAATAGCTGCAGCCTGTTCCTGTGATATCGCAGCTGTATTTGTGACATCCAGATTAATACCTTCAATGGCACTAACTATCGCATTTAATAATGGTAACGATTCTTTAGCCTCTACAGTTGCATCTTTAATAATTTCAGTCGTTTCTGTTATTGAGTTTGACACATCGTTTGAATAGCTCTTTAAATGATGTACATTTGCAGTTACTTCACTTAGCGCTGATACCGTTCCTTCAGCAAGCTTTCGAACTTCCTGCGCAACTACGGCGAAGCCTTTACCATGTTCACCTGCTCGTGCAGCCTCAATAGAAGCGTTCAAAGCAAGTAAATTCGTTTGATCGGCAATTTGGTTTATTAACGTTACAACATTTTCAATATCATTTACCCGCTTTTGTAATTCTGAAAAGGATTCAACAATTGATGTAAATGTTTCTTCTGTTTTAAAGATTTCAGAAAGGGCATGCTCAATTGCATTTTTTCCTTGTACAGCATGATCAACAGATTCAGTTGTTTTTTCAGAAATACGAGAAGACATTCGAGCAACCTCGTTAATAGAAGCGGCAATTTCTTCAGTTGCTGCGGTAGAAGACTGGATTTCTTCGTTTTGTTTATCTAAGCTAAATACTAAATCTTTCATATACATGATTTTTGCGTTGACATCCATTAAAGAGGAAATTTCAGCGACAACATTTTCAATAGTACGTTCTGTTAACACTTCGATGAGTAATTCCTGGTCAACGTTAACAGCTGATTGGAAAGATTTCATATATTCAAATGCCTTATTAGGTTTTAAACCAAAATTATGTAAAATGTATGTAGTAATATAAAATGCAAATTGATTGAAGACGACGATTAACTTACCCGGCTCATATTGATTCTTTCTGAACAAATTGAAAAATTTAACGGTTTCATCCACATATTCATCATCACGAGTAGCTAGGAAAAATTGAGTTAAGTATCGATTAATATTTTCTTCACTAATCGTTAGCTGAGAGGAAAGAGAGATTTCTCTTAAATAGTTATTAAAAATTGCATTCATCGACGGCGTGATATCTTTTAATTTATTGTAGAGAGTTTTTAAATTCTCTTCATCTTGAGTATTGAAATGGTTAAATGCAAGTGTTTTATTAAAACGACCTGTAGCATTTAAATTTGTACCACGCTTTAATAATTCATCGAGTTCGGCCTTAGGTCGAATACTTGAAAACATAAAAAAAATACCTCCAAAAATTATGAATAATAAGGTAATAGTACCATAAGACAGAGTGTTTTAATAGACATTTCAAATGTGTTTGCTAAAATGAAAATATCTTATTACAGCAGGGAATGTGGCAAATATGTATACAATCATTTACATGAAAGCTGATTATGAGCCTTGGTGGAAGTTTGAAGGCTGGGAGGCTTTTATTCAAACAAATGAAACATTTGAATCGGAGGAGCAATTTGAGGAAGCCTTACAAAGAAAACTAAAGCACTTCCGTTTAACATATGACAATGAGGCAACGAAAGAAGAGGGGTTTTGGGCATTCTGGTCAGAGGATGAAAGTGTTTTTTGCGAAGCCTGTGATGATGATGTACAAATTTATCACGGTATTATCGCTTTGAGATCTGAGTCATAGAAATAAAATTTTGACATTTTAAAAAAAATATTTTTTCTTTATTTGACAAAATTATGAATGGCGGTTATACTTAGGTTAACAATTTAATTGCTTCACCGGTAACATGAATTCACATATTACAAAAAGTGATCGCGTTAGTTCGGTACTCTTTGTAATATGTGAATTTTTTTCATTCGCTGAAGAAATTACATATTGTTCACTTTTATTTTTTGGAGGTTTTCTTAAATGAAACAAGGTACAGTAAAATGGTTTAACTCAGAAAAAGGTTTTGGATTCATCGAAGTAGAAGGCGAAAACGACGTATTCGTACACTTCTCAGCTATCGGTGGCGAAGGTTTCAAAACTCTTGACGAAGGTCAAAAAGTGGAATTCGAAGTTGTAGATGGCAACCGCGGACCACAAGCTGCTAACGTAACTAAACTTTAATTCTCAGTAATTAAAATTACTTTCGTTAAATTAAGGCATCCTATTGATATAGGATGCCTTTTTTTTATGCTTCGAACATTTGAGAGTTACAACATATGATTATTAGTGACTTGGTATATGAAAGAGTGTAGATCCTACCATTCATGCAGATCAAAAATCAAGTTTCTCAATTCTGTACAAATAAAAAAATAATTTTATTATGTAAACAAAAGTAAGAGCTCGTCTCATTCATGAGGACAAGCATCTTTTAGGGGAATTATTTACTTAATATGCGTTGAAGCACTTCAACAGGTATAAACAAACCGACACGACCATATGGATCATTTTTCGCCGTTGCAAAGACGATTCCGATAACTTCACCAGCAGCATTAATGACAGGACTGCCACTATTTCCCCGATAAACAGGGGCTTTCATCATCATAACAGGCTCCTGCCAATCCTCAAGGTGTGTTGATTCCAGTAAAGTACCTTCATTTGCGATGCCTGTAAACGCTAGTGGATTACCAATGAAATAGACATGCTCATTTTTGCTATAGGTAGGATTTTCAGCGAGTGAGAGGGAAGGTAACTCATCACCCGTTACTTGTAATAATGCTAAATCTACGTCCGGGAAGCTTTGCAGTAACTTGGCACCCATTAAACCTTCCTCAGGGAAAATGACGAATAATGATTGAGCATCTTCTACTACGTGTGCATTGGTTACGATAAGTCCATCTGAAGAAATTGAAAAACCAGTGCCTTTACTAGAACCTGTAGATATCTCTACAACAGCTTTTTTATAGGTTTTTATATCTTCTTCCGCTGATAGCCGAGCAGACACCTTCAAAAATTCAAGAGCTGGAATGGAGTATATTTGAAAGATAAGTGCAAATGTATTCAAAAACAACACAAATGCCATACTCCAGACAATCCATTTGACAATCGGTTTTTGTTTTTTAGGCTTTTTTCCTTGCAGTTGTTCTTCTTGTGCCAATGCCTTTTGTTGTTCAGCGAGGACAAGCTCAATCAATTCTTCTTCTGTCAATTCTTCATCTGTTGTTGATCTATGTATATCATTCATAAAAACCCTCCTTACCCAAAATGAAAAGCGCCCAAGTAGGACACCTGTAAAGTAATTCTTATTCAATTTTTTAGGGTCGAGGAAATGACGAAAGGTCCTAATCAGTTGTCATCATTGTATATTTATACGATAAGGTCAATATTTTAACAAAATATTGCGTTGACGCCATTATCCTCTGAGTGTGTTAGCTGAATAACATCATAATAGACAGTAACTCCAGTAGTGATTGATGTCGTAGTTTAATTATGGTTCATACTTAGACTACTTCAACTATTTGTCTTCATTATACGCGAAGTATATAGGTTATACGAATGTTATGAAAACCAGGTTTCTAGAAAGGTAATCTCTTTGCTAGTTGCATTGACACGTACACGTAAACCGATGGGCATAGCATGCAGGGGATGAGTGTGACAGCAATCAACATCAGCGATAATAGGTATAGTACGTCCATCTAGCTGCTCTAGCAACACATCATAAGGCTTTCTTCCGGTTCCTAAATCATCATATTGTTCATGTTTACCTAAAATAATTGCAGAAGCTTTGTCGAAAATGCCGTGTAGCTTTAACATAGCAAAGTTTTTCTCAACAACCGCAATTGTTTTAGAAGTATCTTCAAGAAGTAAGATATCTCCTTCATTAACGTGAGGGAAGTAAGGTGTTCCAATGAAGCCGTACATCGTATTTATATTTCCACCTATTAAACGACCTTCAGCAATGCCAGGTTGTACGGTAATCCATGAATTATGATGTTGAGTTTTTTCAGTTGTTTTTTCTAACCAGTTTAGCCGGTCATCTGTCCAAATAGGTGGGATTGGCATGGTATAGGGAATTGATAATGAATGTAAAAACAAATCTTTAAAATATTGCTCCGTATAATGGACAAAAGGTGGAAATTCACCAAATGTAGAAGCAACAGAAGGTCCATAAAAGACAGGAACTCCAGTCTTTGCATACATTGCAAGGAGTATAGCGGTCACATCAGACAATCCTATAAGTATTTTTGGATTCTGCTTAAATGCTTCGTAGTCTAGATAGGGCAGCAGACTATTGGCGTTAGTACCACCCATAGTTGGTAAGATCATTTTGATGTGGGGATCACGAAGTAGGGCATTTAGCTCTGCTGCACGTTCTTTCGGTGTACCGGAGCGATAAAAATCTTCTCTTCCAGTTAACGAGCCTTCTTGTATAGTAAAGCCGAGTGCTTGCAGACGTTCCTTGCCTCGTTCATAGCGAGTCTTTGCAATAGTTGTAGCTGGTTTGGAAGGCGAGTAAATGCCAATGGTATCGCCTCTTTTTAATGGGGAAAACATAAAATACCTCTTTCAATTTAAGATAAAAGCTATTATACATGATTTTACAATTTAAAGAGTCGTATACTTGTTTTGACGAAAGAGATGTAAAAAGTAACTGAAATGAATAGTTATAACAGAGCTGAAAATAATAATATTATGTAAACTTTATGCTAGAAACTTGTAAGAGAGTTTAGAATTTAATATGATAGATATGAATTTATGAAATGGGGGCGTTTAAATGTATCGTCATGTAGATGACTTTTTAAATGAGTGGTCAGCATCAGCACAAGGTACTCTTCAAGTATTAAAAGCTATAACAGATGACAAGCTAGAGCAAAGCATAGTGGAAGGTCATAGCTCACTAGGTTGGTTAGGTTGGCATTTAGTTGGAGCTGCTGGTTATTTCAGTTATTTAGCAGGTTTAAAAGTGCCAATGACTCGACAAGAAGATCCAGTTCCATCTACAGCTGCTGAAATTGTAGCTGCTTATGAAAATGTAGCAAATAGTGTGAAAGAGGAAGCGGCAAAGCTATCAAATGAAGACTTGCTGGAGGAAGTAAAAGGATTCACTGGACCAATAGCTAGAGGTGCATTATTACGTGTAATGGTCGATCATCAAACACATCACCGTGGACAAATGACGGTGCTCCTACGTCAAGCCGGTTTACCAGTACCAGGCGTATTGGGGCCAACAAAGGAAATGCAAAAGTAAACGTAAATAGGCTGGGACAAAACTGTTCAAAACCTTAAGCGCGAGAAATCAATTTTCTCGCGCTTTTTTTTATTTTGCCTTGAAAATATGCTTATGTCTTAAGTGATGCAAATAGTGTCGCTTGAAGGTAGATATCGATATTTTTCGAAAGTTGGGTGATAAATTAAAAAAGTTGGTCAATAAACAATCAAAAGTTCTCGATATATCTTAAAACTGTAGCTAGCTCCTTAAAAATTATTGTCGCTGTCGTTCCGCTCCGCTGCCGCTGCACTTTCGCGACAGAAAAATTTTCTATAAAAAGATAGTTTGTGAGAATGAAGAACAATTAAATATAACGAGAAAATAGGCCAATCTAATTTGAAAGTGAATAGGAAATGCCTATTTTTGCTTTGAAGTAGAATAGGTAGCTTTTTATAGGCTACTTATTTTTAATTGGATTTCACCTTAGTTAACAAACCATCTAAAAATATTGCAATAAAGCCTTTGCTTTCTTGTAATAAATCAAAATCTTTTCCAAAGACTAACCAGTCATATAATGAACCTCGCATACAACGACTAATGTAAATTACGGTTTGTTGAATATTTATTTGTGCAGATAATTCTCCATCTTTAATAGCCTTTTGTATAAATGAGTTTAAAATTTTATACAATTCTCGTTCAGAATTGGAAAAGAAATTTTCTTCGTTTTCAATTAAGCCACTTTTGTAAACAGAACGCATTAAATCCATTCCTAAATCATCTTTTAAATATTTCATTTGTGCATCAATTAATGAGATGACCTTTTCCTTGAAGCAAAGATTGGCAGGCAGTGTTGCTGTAAATTCCTCGTAAAAGTGATCAATTTCTTTAAATTTTTCTAAGAAAATATCGTATTTAGAAGAGAAATGACCATAAAAAGCACCTTTTGAGCTTTTGCTTTTTTGCACAATTTCATCAACCGTTACTTGATCAAAGCCTTTCGTTTCGAACAATTTAAGTGCTGTTAAATAGATATGTTTTTTCGTTTCTTGAGCCTGCTGTTTTCGTGTCTTTTTCATTTTCTGCATCACCTATTTCCCACGAGATATTCTATTTAACTTTAGCATAATACTCGTTCATGTAATTATATTATTTTCAGAATTGTTAGAAAAAAATATTGACAAATAATTGTTTTGCCGATTAATATACAGACTATAGTCTATGAAACAGTTAAAGAGGGGGGATAACATGGATTTAATTGGGAATAGAACATTGCGCTCTGTTATAAGGGAGAGAATAGAGCAACAACCTGAAAAAAGTTTTATTCGATTTGAGGATAGTAAGGGAAACTATTTTGAAAAAAATTATGGGGATTTTTATCAGGAGGTTATTCGCTTAAGTAATGCACTTCTTAAGCTTGGTATCAAAAAAGGGGATCATGTTGTGTTACATTTACCAAACAATATGGAATTTTTCACAGCATGGTTTGCTTTAGCAGAAATTGGGGGCATTATGGTGCCAACTAACATTTTATCACCAGCAGATGAAATGGAATATATTATTTCTCATTCTGAAGCTGTCCTCATTATTACTGAAGAGGACTATGTCGAAAAGTTTGTCAGTATTAAGTCTAAAATACCGACTATACAAAATATTATTATTACGAGACAACAAAATAGCTCTGAAGGTATCTTATATTTCTCAGAGCTCATTAAAAATGCAAGTGATAACAATGTACATTTCCCAACAGTTTCGTCAGAAGATATTGTGGCATTGCTTTATACATCTGGAACAACATCAAGACCTAAAGGCGTTCAAGTGACACATGCCAATTATATTTACACGGGTGAGTTAATGGCTCGTTCAATAGCTTTAACACCTGAAGATCGAACATTTATTGTCTTACCGCTTTTCCATGGGAATGCCCAATACTATTCAACGATGTCAGCCATCGTGGTAGGGGCAAGCATTGCAGTTACTGAGAAATTTAGTGCTTCACGTTATTTTAAACAAGCAAAGGCATTAGGCGGAACAGTTGGTTCTTTATTTGCTGCTCCTATTCGTATGATTTTAGCAAAAGATTACGAAAAAGAGGCGAAGGATAATCCTTTACGACTTGTCCTTTTTGCACAGACAGTTGCAGAACGCCAATTAGTCCAGTTTGAGGAGCAATTTGATGTGAAGTTATTGCAACTGTACGGTTTGACCGAAACAGTGGGGATTCCACTGATAAATCCTCTATTTGGAATACAGAAAAATATGAGCATTGGTAGACCAAGCATTGGTTATGAGGTTCAGCTTGTAGATGAACATGGAATTCCTGTAAATCAAGGGGAGATTGGTCAAATTGCCGTTAAAGGGATACCAGGAAGAACCTTAATGAAAGGCTACTTTAAAAACAAGCAAGCGACAAACGACACTATCAAAGATAACTGGATACTAACTGGAGATAACGCACGAATTGATGAAGATGGTTATTTCTATTTCGTTGATCGAATAAAGGATATGATTAAACGCTCAGGTGAAAATGTGGCAGCGAATGAAGTGGAGAGTGTATTAACAGAGCATCCATTAGTATTTGAAGCAGCCGTCATTGGTGTACCTGATGACATGCGTGATGAAGCTATTAAAGCGTATGTTATTTTACAAGCTGGCGCTACTATAAGTGAAGAGGTATTGATTGCACATTGTCGGGAACGCCTCGCGAAATTTAAAGTGCCAGATAGTATTGAATTTGTGACTGATTTTCCACGTACTCCTGTTGGAAAAATTCAAAAGCATGTTTTACGTAACGCATTTTTAGTTGAAGTGAATGACATAAAAAATTGAATGTAGAGAGAAGGGATTCTATGAAAAATGTGAAGATATTATTAGCAAGTTTAGCAGGATCAGTCATTGAATGGTACGATTTTTATTTGTATGGTACTGCAACGGGATTAGTTTTTACAACGCTTTTTTTCCCTTCGACTAATCCGGCAATCTCGATTTTAATTGCATTTGCTACGTTTGGAGCTGGATATGCAGCTCGTCCAATTGGAAGTTTAATTTTTGGACATATGGGTGATCGTGTCGGAAGGAAAGCCTCGCTTATGCTTACTTTAATAGGAATGGGCGGTAGTTCTTTTTTGATAGGTTTATTACCTACATATGCACAAGTGGGATTACTCGCACCAACGCTTTTAGTAATTTTGCGACTTATTCAAGGGATTGCACTTGGTGGTGAATGGGGAGGTGCCGTGTTACTAGCTACTGAATCGGCTACAAAAGGGGTACGTGGCTTTTTTGGTTCTATTCCACAGCTTGGTGTACCAATCGGTTTAGTTTTAGGAACATTTAGTTTTACACTTATTTCTTCATTAACGACAGAAGCTCAATTTATGGCATGGGGTTGGCGTTTACCATTTCTATTTAGCGCAGTTTTAATAGTACTGGCTATATGGATTCGAAGCGGAATCGAAGAAACACCTGAATTTAAACGTAAAAAAGACAATGGTGAATTAGCTAAATTACCAATTGTCCAAGTCTTCAAATATAACAAAAAAGATATTTTCCGCATTATAGGATTAAAAATAGGGGATGGATTCTTTAATGTGTTTTTAATGTCATTTATTTTAGTGTATGCAACTACGTATATTGGCTACACAAGGGATGTCGCATTGTTTGCACTAACATTAAGCTGTGCAACAATGATTGTAACAATGCCCATTGTTGGATATTTTTCAGATTTTATAGGTCGAAAGAAAATTTATATTGGTGGCCTTATCACAATGTTACTGTTAGCGATTCCATATTTCGTATTGATTCCAATCAATTCAACTTATTTCTTTATGTTGCAAGTCATTTTACTTGGTGTCGTATGGGCAGCCATTTTCGCGACTCAAGGTACGTTTTTCTCTGAATTATTCCCAGCGAATGTTCGCTATACGGGGCTATCCTTTGGCTATCAAATCGCTGCGGCAATCGTCGGATTTGGACCAATGCTATGGACATCTTTAGCAACAGAATACGGGGCATCCCCGTATTTATTTGGTGGATTAATGATGGCGGGGCTATTGTTATCACTGCTACTTGCAGTATTTTCACCAGATACACGGATGATCTCACAATATGAAGAAACTGCCGAGAAGGTACAAGAACATGAACGCATGTCAGATGCTCAAGTGGAAGTAGCAATGACAACTACGTCAAAGTAATAGTTAACATTACAAGTGCGCCTAATAGCTAGACTCATTAATAAAATAACAGGGTTCTCCTTTTTGAATAGGAGAACCCTGTTTTGTTCATTAGTTTAAGCCTTGGCTATCTTTCCACTCTAGGAATTCATCATAAGTTAATAGTTTATCTAAAATTGTGCCGTCTTCACGGATTTCGATCACACGGTTTGCAATTGTTTGGATGAACTGATGGTCATGAGATGTGAAAAGCATCGCACCTTTGAAGCGCATAAGTCCTTCGTTTAGTGCTTGGATTGACTCAAGGTCAAGGTGGTTCGTAGGCTCATCCAGTAAAATAACGTTTGCTGTTGCAAGCATCATTTTTGACAGCATACAACGAACTTTTTCGCCCCCTGATAAAACTGAAGGAGATTTTTTCACTTCTTCACCAGAGAATAGCATACGACCTAGGAATCCGCGTAAGAAGCTTTCAGTTTCATCATCAGGAGAATATTGGCGTAACCATTCCACTAATGATTTCTCTGAACCTTCGAAGTATTTATCGTGATCATTTTCAAAGTAGCTTTGAGAAGTTGTTACGCCCCATTTGAACGTACCAGCATCTGCTTTTCTTTCGTCCATAAGAATATCAAGAAGAGCCGTTTTTGCCATTGGATTACCAAGTAAAATGATTTTATCTTCTTTGTTCATTGAAAAGCGAATATCTTTAAATAGTGTTTCGCCTTCATTGCTTGCTGTAAGGCCATCCACTGTTAACACATCATTACCGATTTCACGTCCAGTTTGGAAGTTGATGAATGGATATTTACGGCTAGAAGGTTTAATGTCGTCAAGCTCGATTTTATCCAGCATTTTTTTACGAGAAGTCGCTTGGCTTGATTTTGAAGCGTTCGCAGAGAAACGAGCAACGAATGCTTGTAGCTCTTTAATCTTTTCTTCTTTCTTCTTGTTTTGGTCTGCCATCATTTTTTGTGCTAATTGGCTAGACTCATACCAGAAGTCATAGTTACCAACATATAATTGGATTTTAGAGAAATCAAGGTCAGCAATATGTGTACATACTTTGTTTAAGAAGTGACGGTCATGGGATACGACAATAACCGTATTTTCAAAGTTAATTAAGAATTCTTCTAACCATTGGATTGCTTTTAAGTCAAGGTGGTTGGTAGGCTCATCTAGTAATAGAACGTCTGGTTTACCAAATAGAGCTTGTGCTAATAATACTTTGACTTTGTCAGAACCTTCAAGGTCAGCCATTAGCATATAGTGAAGCTCGTCGCCAATCCCTAAACCGTTTAATAATGTTGCTGCTTCTGAGTCAGCTTCCCAACCATTTAGGTCAGCGAATTCACCTTCTAATTCAGCAGCACGCATGCCATCCTCATCAGAAAAGTCTTCTTTTGCGTAGATAGCGTCTTTTTCAGCTTTTACTTCCCAAAGACGTTTGTTCCCCATAACTACTGTATCTAATACATTGAATTCATCGTATTCAAAGTGGTTTTGTTTAAGGACTGATAAACGTTCGTCCTTACCCATTGATACGTGACCTTCCTGTGCTTCAATTTCACCAGAAAGGATTTTTAAAAAAGTTGATTTACCAGCACCATTTGCCCCGATTAAACCGTAGCAATTCCCCGGTGTGAATTTTATATTTACGTCTTCAAATAGTTTACGATCGCCATAGCGAAGACCTACATTACTTACTTGAATCATGCAAGTTCCTCCTTTTTTCACAATGGCACTAGTATATCATGAAATATGTACCAGAGTCTATAAACATTATTAAATCAACGTTTAACGTTTATGGGTTGTCAGGTGTTTGAGTGGAATAGGGGAGGGGGGATAATGCGATTCGGAAATACGTATCGACAACAAAGTAAGGTTTTAAACGTTTCTAGGGGAAAGAACAGTAAGTAAATGAAATTGATTTATCCCTAATTTATTACCTTTTAATATTTTATTGAAAGGAAGATGCTAAATGTCTAGAAAAGTAAAAGAATTGAGAATGGATGATGTTGTTTTTAAGCCTAGCTTACAACCTAAGCAATCAGGAGGTAATACCACCAAACGTAAGCCCGATTCAATCCCAATAGATCAAGCACTTGAAATAGTAAACCGACAAATGCAATTACAAGGGCTAAGACATAAGACTTTGTTGACTTATAACCAGACGATGCAAAAATTTGTAGAGTTTTTAAAAATTGAGACGGTAGATGATATTAATAAAGAAGGATTTATGGATTGGTTAGAATCACTCAGTCATTTAGACAAGACAACTCAACTCAACTCAACTCAACTCAACTCAACTCAAGCTAACAGATTTATGATGAGTTGTACGCATGAACTTCTTGATAAGTTAGAAACTTAAAAGATTATAAAAGAGTATGAAGTGATTAAGTTAGATGAGAAACGTAAGCAACTATTATTTGAGGTGGAAGGATAGAGATATGGATAAAATGGTGGAATATATAAAATTAATTATTACAAAGAAACTATATGGGAAACAATTAGATGCTATTCATGATTACATGAAAGAACTAGAGTTATGGTCAATGTCAGATAAAAGTGGGTTACCAAGTAAACGTGAGGATGTTGATTGGCAGTTGTTTGAACCAAATGTAGTTTAATATTACTTACTAAATTTTATTATAATGACAAACACTTCCTATTAACTTACAATTGTGGGTAGATGGGAGGTGTTATTATGAAAGAAACTAATGAATTCGTATTCTTTTGGGGTAAACAAGATGTATTTTCAAATTTTTATTATTCACCATTCAAGCACCAAAATCAGTTATTCAAATGGAGCGAACAAGCAGTAATGTATCGTAAAGCTAAATTGTTTGGTGCAGAGAAGATTGCTCAACAAATTATCCGTGCACAAACTCCAGACGAATGTAAAAAGTTGGGAAGAAGTCGTCAAATTCCGTTTGATGAGAATATTTGGTCAGAAAATCGGGAGAAGATTTATTACGAAGTGTTGTTAGATAAATTCTCTAGCCCAAAACTCAAATCGATTATTCTTAATACAAAAGATAAAACTATGGTTGAAGCTAGTCCTTACGATAAAATTTGGGGCATCGGAATGGATTGTAATAATCCTAATGCTACAAATCCTTCAAAGTGGAAAGGATTAAACCTTTTAGGTAAAGTACTAGAAAAAGTAAGAGAAGAGCTAAATAAAAGGAATCAATTATAGAAAATACATAACTAAGAAGAAGATTAATTATGGAAAATGGAATTGTTTTTGTACAAAGTGAATTCATGAGAAATGAAAACGTTTATCGTGATGAAGTTTTAGAGAAGGTAAAAGCTGTTTCAATGATTGGTGAGAATTTAGAGGTTACTCTACAAATGGCTGCTGAATATTACGAAGTAAATGTAGAAACAGTTAGATAAGCAGTTAAGCGTAATAGAAATGAGTTTAATGATTACGAAGAACTAAGGTAATAAAGCCACACTCGTAATGAGTTGTGGCTTTTATGCAATATAATTCAATCTAATCGAAAGCTTTCTGATTCTCTTCTGATTCTGTTAAAATCATGCCTAGTCAATAATCCATGTCTGTTTAAAAGTTGTAATGAAGGTAGTGTAGCTAGGTCTGGTACATCTTGTACTAGACCGTTTAACTCCTTTTACACCTTACCTTTCAACAAGGTATAGATTTACACTTACATTAAGATTACAATATTTGTAACTGCGGATGGGAGTGTAAAGTATGTCTAGTGAAAAGAATCCATTTAAAGAATGGATTAAGGAACATGAAAATAAATTATCTTTTATCAAATTTGAGAAAAGGAATTAAAGTTTCTCTTCCCATATCCAAATTGGTTGCTGAAGAACGATGGATGTAAGATTACGGTTGATTCTTTTTGAATTAACTGTCATCTCATTGCTAAGAACGATCACAGTTAACTCCTCGTCATTTAGCCGTGTAACATAATGACGGAAACCGCTCGGATATCCTCCTGGATGTCCAACTGCTTTTTTCCCCATGACATCTTGAGTATACCATCCATAGCCATATTGATTCGGAAACTTTTTAGCATGGGTCGTACTAATCAGTTCTGATGTTTCTTTGTTTATCAATACATTATTACGCAAGGCTCTGTCAAACAGTTCTAAATCTTCAGCAGTAGAAATGATATCCCCAGCTGCGTACGCTGCAGAATTATGTATTAAGGGTCCGATTTTCCCATCTACATGTCCTTCCGCTTTCGGTATGCCAGCGGGAACCGTAAACATAGAATTAAACATGTTGCTCGGTTCAAAAATATTTTCTTCTATATAATTTGCATATGACTGTCCGCTGACTTTTTCAGTAATTAGCCCTAACATTACATAGCCAGTATTACTGTAACTAAAGCTTTTACCTGGGGTAAACTCTAATTCAGAATCTTTAATGGTATTTACAATATCATGTGGATTCCATTCTTTGCTGTAGTCAAATTTGAAATCCTTCTTTAGATAATCCGGAATTCCTGAGCTATGACTTAATAGATGACTTATTGTAATAGTCTCTCCATTCGGAAAGTCTGGGAAGTATTGCGAAATTGGATGATCTAAGTTTAGAAGATCCTTTTCTACTAATTGCATGACTGCTACTGCAGTGAATGTTTTAGATAATGAAGCAATCTGATAGAGCGTGCTTGGGCTATTAGGTAAATCAGTGGCTGCCAATCCGTAACCTTTTGTAAATAAAACTTCACCTTCCTTTGCAATTAGGACGGTTCCCTGAAATTTTTCATTTGTCAAATATTGATCAATTTTTTCATATGTATACCTCTCAATCTATTTCTTTATAGCTTATCAACAATTCCTATTATAAGACATAATTTTACAAAACGTACCAAAAGTTGAGGAAAATGTAGTTTTTATCATGTTGCAGATTGTTCGCTAAATAAAATAAAATAAACCGTACTAGTATTACAATCGAATAAATATTTACATATTGATTATGAATTATTTTTCTAAGTTTTTACTGATAAATGCAAGGTTAGGCAGTATACTAATAAAGTAAAAAGGATTACTTCAGTAAAATAAGGTATATTATATTTGTTGAATAGATTCTCTTTAAAGATAAGAAAAGTAGGTGAACAAAGTGGGGAAATATCAATTGGATACCAAAGGTCAGAAGGCTGTGACAAAGTATCATGAAAAAAACAAGCCTGCCAAATTTGATAAAAAGCAGCAACTAGAAAAAATACGTGCTGAGTATTTGAAAAAAAAGCAAAAACAAACAGATAAATAATATGATTGAAAACATAGGAAGAAAATAATTATCAAGACCAAAATCGAAAAAAGTTAAATAAATTAAAGGACCAAACATATTAGTCATATAAAATATGTTTGGTCCTTTTAAATACCTCTTTAAAATATCGAACTTTGTTGTTCTCCATCTGTATACTGATAATAAAGTTGTTTAATTTTTAATAAGGCCATATGGAATATAATAAAGTTATTTAAAAATATTAGCCATGCTATTCAACAAACGGGCCAGATTGTGGAATAACAACTTTTTATGAAAGATTACCAAACGGCGCTTTGGGAAAGCTTAATACCATTGAGAAAACAACCTGAAAATTGGTATAATAAACAATATATCAAAAAAAGTTGGTGTAACGAATGCTGAAAAAAATATTATTTTCAATAACATTTGCTCTTATTGTAATGATTTCTGTTTTTATCATAAATAGAATTTTACCTAATAATGATATACGATTTATTTTAATTGGCATTAGTATTACGATTATTCTCGGGTTTTCTCAATACTTAAGTGAAAAATGGTTTGCTAATAAAGAATAAAATTATCTTAGATACTATGAGTTTGGCGAACCCAACAGCCCCAGTCCAATTTCCTATTAATGATGCAATTTGTTTTTTAGTAATTGCAGCTCCGATAATTCCTCCGATTGCAATAACGCCACCATTTATGAAAGCAAAAGAAATATACAGGCTTAACCTTCCTTATGAAGTAGGACATGGTGATAAGGTGCGCACTATCCTTGTTTTTGTATTGACTTCAACTGGCATGCCCTTGATATGTTGAAAGGGCCTTATAACATTTGATAAAAATCTCTTGCGTCAAATCTTCAGCAAGGGCTGTATCATGTACATATGTATAAGCAAGCTGCAGAATCGCTTGACCATTACCGGTCATTAGCTCCTCAATCACCTGAGCTCGTGATAAGCCGCTTGCTGTTATTGTTTCCTCCATATCGTCCCTCCTTACGTGTTCATTCATTAGACGATTGCCAAATAATACTGGTTTTACTTTTATTATATTAAGGCTGTTTTCGTAAAGATTGTTGTTATTAAAACATAAAGACAGATTAAATCTACAAGATGTGTGGAGAATGAACTCTGTCTTTTTGTTTTGATATTTCGTAAACCGAATTTTTAACTAAAGCACTCAGTTAGTTTAAATATGACTTCTCATAAATTTTTGGATGTTCGTAATAAGTAGTTGATTTTCTTATTATTTACTCATTTTGTTCAGTAAATCATTTTTCTTCTTTATAAGACTCCAAAAGTTCAATTAATGCTGGAACGGCTTCTTCATTCAAAGAATACCTATCATTCATATAAAAGCTTCCTGTATTTGCACTCGCGTAATACCATATATCAATGATTTCTTTCGAGTTATCATCGTATATCACTTCAAGCTTATATAAAGGGCCTTCATCTGTATGAGGTTGTGATAATATAGTGGCATCTTGCATTGCATCTTCAAAAAGTTTTATTTCAGCGGCATTTTCAACTTCTTGTTTATCTAACTTAGCATTTGTTCCTTGTCCAATCACAATTATTTTTTGAATTTCACCTGCAAACTCAAAAGTTTTCTTCTCTTCATTATTACAACCTACAAGAAACAACAAAACGAATATTATAAACATTTTTTTCATTAGATCCCAGACCTCTCAATATTTGTTTAATAGATTAGACTTAAAATCTATTAAAAAGTTACAAACTGCCGAAATTTTCATTTACTGTACATTTCCTTTCAGATATTCATTCAACATAGCGATGAAACCACTGAATCTGCTTAAAAAACATCTAAAAAAAGATGCTTTTTGTTTTGTCTTAATGCTTCAACTGTAAAATAGTTAGATTTTTGACAAGCTGAAATAAGCATTTGCTCTACGCGATTTTCAAATGCTAAGTTTTTATGTATCTCAAGCCAGCGATACCAGTAGAGGTAATTATCCAAATAATACGTACCAACACCTTGAAAACGTTCCATCCATCCTTTCAAACGACGATGGAAGTTATTAACGTGTTGTATGTGGAATACCCCTTTTTTTACTCGTTGATTTTGATTAAGATTAATTGTTTCGTGTTGAAGATTTTTTGCTGCTGCAAATTTTTTATAGTTGGTAGCTGTATCCGTGCATAACAAAGAAGAATGAGCTATATAATCCCCGATAACCATATCAATTTCTTCTGCTTTCACACGACCTCTACCCGCCATCCTCGCAATAATATTGTTATTTCGATCTTGGGCTACAACTACAGCAACTTTCTGATTTGAAATTCCTCGTTTTTCATCCTTTTCTGCTCTTTTTTTGGTTTACGATGTGTAAATCTACGACCTTTTAAAGATTCACGAAAGAAAATCTCATCACTTTCAATGATGCCAGATAATTGATTGAAGCCGTGACTTCCTAAAGCATTTAAAATCTTGTGCCTCCAATAAAATGCGGTGGATATATGAATTTCCAAGGAGTCTGAAATTTGTGGTAATGTAACACCGTTTATCATCATTTTAATGTACTTAATCCATTTTTCCGGATAACGCGAACCTGAAAAAGGCGTATTTGTCATATCATTAAATGTTTTCCCACAATCCTTACATAAATATCTCTGTCTAGAACGATATTTACCATTACGTTTTACCGCAGTACTTCCACAATGAAGACAACCTAAACCAGACGAAAATCGAGACTCTTTGATCTTAGGAAGTAATTTTTCCATTTTATTTTCTTCTTTTGGATATAGATCTTGTTTCATTGCCTTAAATAAGGCTAGTTGATCTGCTTTTCCTAATTCTCCGACTGCTTCATACACATATCTCCACATTATTGAACGCCTCCTGAAAATGCATTATATTCAACCATATTCAGTATTTTCAATAGAGCAACAATCTATACGAAAACAGCCTATATAAAAACGTGGTATATCCCGTAAGCTAAATAATCTTCAGGGAGAGTTCTAGAAGGTAAGAGTGAGGGGTACTTTAAATAGTAGTATGAAATGGCAAACTTTATAGTAGAAAGGGAGGGAATCTTGAAGAGATTTACATTTATTTTGATAATTATCGTAATGATTTGCATTGTCTTTAATAAAAAAATATTTTCAATTGATGATCATAACGCATCTGAGTCTAATCTTTACATCAATGTGTTTGATCCTAAAAGTTTGAAGTTTACATTCTATCATTTTGACCAGATTCAAAATAAAAGTAAATTACTATTTAGTAAGGAAACGGCGGATTATACTGCTTTCGCTTATTCTGAACGTACTAATAAATTGTATTTTGCTGATGGCATATCAGATCATACAATACAATTATTTGAAAATGATCTAAACACGAATCAAATGAAACAGTTAACCACTTTATTTAATAACGTTGATTTTATCCAAATAGACAAAGACCAAAAAATTATCTTGATGAGAGTACTATTAAGAGATGAATTTAGAAATTTTCATATAGCTACGTACAATCTTCAAACAAAGAAAATACAAATATGGGAAGAAGACAATAAGGACAGAAGTGTTTTAGATTTTAATTATAACCCGAATAATAATCAATTAATTGTAGTCTCTTTCTCCGAGAACGAAGATCAGAAGAAACTTACAGAGGCTAATAAAAATCAAACGAAATTACAGCCGATTAAACACAGTTTAGATATTTATAATATAGAAGGTCAACAAATAAAACATATAGCCGATGTAGAGAGATTTATAAGTGGCGCATCATTGGCACCAGATGCTAGCTCTGTAATTATCAGTTATGATGAAGCTGTAGACAGTCCTATTTCGCATGTTGTAGAAATAGATATCCAATCCAACACCGTAAAGCCTTTACTAGATAGTAGTGGTATTTATTCGAAAATTCGCTCCGTTAAATTCGATGAAAAAAAAGAAGGGTTTTATTTCTTATCTAGTTTTATTGATGAAAAAAAGGGTTATAGTATTTTGGAAATACCTAAAGAGAGCGTACTCTCGTATTATGACATCAAGAAAAATAAGGTGCGAAATGTATGGAGGGCTGAAAGAAGTGTTATTGTTAATTATTCAGCAGAACATTTTTAATATACAATTTATTTCTTGATAATTCTGAAAAGGCTGTTGACTTCGATCTGGAGTTCCTGTAGAATGTTCTGAAATTACAGGTAAATTCGATGAAAAAGAGAGTAGTTTATGGAGCTACTGGAAAGCGAATTAGGGATGGTGTGAGCCTAATGCAGCAGCCATAAATGAAACGCACTTTGGAGAAGGTTCTCGAATTAGTAGTAGAGAATATCGGGGAGTCACCTCGTTAACAATGGAAAGTGGTCATATTGATATGGCAACTAGAGTGGTACCACGGGATAACTATGCTCTCGTCTCTATATTTAGAGACGGGGGCTTTTTTTATCTTCATTCAGTAGAAGTCTCTTACCTCTATTGGTACGAGATGAAAAGGAGCTGTGGTCCCTTTTCAGTGAATGTACAAACACCTACCGAAAATAGAGGAACTCAGTCTAAGAACGCCACGTCCTGTGGCAACGACTGAGTGACCAACATCATGTTGCTGACGCTACGTTAGCACTGCGCTTTCGCACAGAAAACATTTGTTGGCCTAAAGCCTCCGGCGGATGTCACAGATTTTCAAAGGAATGAATTGTGCGGGCACAATTCAAAATCCGGACGCAATTACGCCAAGGCGAAATTGATTATTTGAGAGGAGAATGAACATGCATACACAAATTGCGAAAAGTATCGCTGTGGCATTAAGTAATGAGTTATCTGTCAATGACATTCAAAGTTTACTAGAGAAACCGAAAAATTTGGACTTAGGGGATTTGGCATTTCCGTGCTTTACATTGGCAAAAAAATTAAGAAAATCTCCAAATAGTATCGCATCCGACTTAAAAAACAATGTAAGCTGTGAGTTCATACAAGAGGTTCAAGTAGTAGGTGGGTATGTCAATATATTTTACCATCAGCCAACGATTACACATCAAGTGCTTAGTCAAATAGTAAAAGAAGAAAATTTATACGGGACTCAGCAGGAATCGAAGGGGAATGTAGTGTTGGATTTTTCTTCACCTAATATAGCAAAGCCTTTTTCCATGGGTCATTTACGTTCTACTGTGATCGGCAATGCATTGGCCAACATTGCCGAGAAAAACGGCTATCAAGCAATTCGCATCAATCATTTAGGAGATTGGGGAACACAGTTTGGTAAGTTAATCGTTGCCTATCGAAAATGGGGAGACCCAAAATCAATTGAAGCTGCCCCAATCGAGGAACTGTTAAAAATTTATGTAAAGTTCCATGAAGAAGCGGAGCAGGATGAAACACTCAATGAACAGGCTCGTACTGCGTTTAAAGCGTTAGAAGATGGGGATGAAGAGTCATTAGCTTTATGGCAATGGTTTAGAGATGCATCACTCGAAGAATTCAAGACCATTTATCAACTACTAGGAATTAACTTTGATTCTTTCGCGGGGGAAGCATTCTACAATGACAAAATGACTGCTGTTGTTAAAGAGTTGGAGGAAAAAGACCTGCTTGTGAAATCCGAGGGTGCTTATGTCGTTGAAATAGATCATATGCCACCTTGCTTAATAACTAAAACAGACGGTGCTACGCTCTATGCTACACGTGATTTAGCAGCTGCTTTTTATCGTAAACACCAATATGACCCTAAAAAATCATTTTATGTTGTAGGAAATGAACAATCTCTTCATTTTCACCAACTATTTAAGGTCATTGAAAAGATGGGGTACGGTTGGGCAAAAAATTTACAGCATGTGCCGTTTGGAATGATCCTAAAAGAGGGTAAAAAAATGTCGACGCGTAAAGGAAAGATCGTTTTATTGGCAGATGTACTAACAGAAGCGATTGCCACTGCGAAGCGAAATATCGAGGAAAAAAATCCAAATCTAGTGGATAAAGAGAACATTGCACGCCAGGTTGGTGTAGGAGCGGTTATATTTAATGATTTGAAAAATGATCGTCTTCATGATATTGAGTTTTCGATTGAGCACATGATGCATTTTGAAGGTGAAACAGGGCCATATATTCAATATACGTATGCTCGTATCTCATCTCTTCTGGAAAAAGCAAATGAACAAAGTTACGAAGTATCGTTTGAAGCATTAGGGGAGCAAGCATGGCCAGTCGTTGTATTACTAGAACAGTTTCCGAATGTAATTGCCAACGCTTTTGAGCAAGCAGATCCATCACAAATTGCTAAATATGCATTGCAATTAGCGCGTGTATTTAATAAATATTATGCTCAAAATAAAATATTGGTCGATGACAACCAGAGAACATCACGATTAGCATTTTGTCATTGTGTAGCCATTGTTTTAAAAGAATCGTTAGCCTTACTGGGAATGGCTGCGCCTAAAAAAATGTAAGTAGAATAAGCCGCATCTTTTCATCATTAATTGCCATGAAATTGACCGATACTAGAAAAAATGGTAAAAGGGAATAGTGAGAATTCTGAGATTTGACGAATTTAGTTGAATTTTTAACCGTAAAAATAGAGAGAAGGTTTTTAGAAAGTATGGAGAAAAAGCAATGGCGTGTTTCCATGGTACTTGTGGTTGTTAGTATTTTCTTCGTTGCACTCAATATGCGCCCAGCAGTCACAGGAATAGGACCACTATTTAATGTACTTTTGGAATCACTCCATATATCAAATACAAAAATGAGCTTTTTAACTTCTATTCCGGTGTTTTGTATGGGTCTCTTTGCACCGTTCGCAGTACCATTACAAAGAAAACTCGGAACAAAAACAGCAATTACGCTCTTAATAATGACCCTAGCATTAGCAAATGGGCTGCGCTTTTTAAAAGAAAGTTATGTACTACTTGTAGTCACAAGTTTTGCTGCAGGATTTGCCATTGCACTTATTGGACCCATCTTAAATGCCTATATAAAGAAAAAATTCCCGAACCGTTTTACAACTGTTGTAGGTATTTATTCATTTGGAATAGGAACAGGGGCAACATTGAGTGCTGCGTTAACCGTGACATTTTATAATCATTTTCATGAGAGCTGGACGATGGCACTTGGCAGTTGGGCAATACTTGCTATCATTGCTCTTTGTATATGGTTACTTGCAATACAAAATCAAGAGCTGCCAGAGACAGGGGCATTGACAGAAAATGCGGCACGGAATCCTTGGAAAAATGCCCGTGCTTGGACCATTTTAATTTACTTTGGCATACAAACATCTTTGTTCTTCTCAATAATGTCATGGCTAGTACCGATAGTACAGGCTAAGGGCTTTTCTCTTGGGGCTGCAAGCTCTATGCTAACATTTATGTCTATTGTACAAATGATTGGAAACATTTTGGTTCCTATACTAATGGAAAAATGGTTCAGTCGAATCGGTTGGCTCTTTTCTTTAGGGTTCCTAGGCTTGATTGGCTTTGTGTTGCTATGGTTAGGCTCAGGGACTTTATTATGGATTGCAGTATTCATAATAGGCATCGTATTAAGTGGCTTATTTCCAATTGGGTTATTGTTACCATTGGATGAGGCAAGAAATGACGAGGAGGCAAATAGCTGGTCATCTATGGTGCTTTCAGGTGGCTTTATGATAAGCTCCATTATCCCTATACTGATTGGTTATTGCTATGATGTGACAGGTAACCATACATTTACCTATATGATTTTTATAATATTAATGACTGGCATAATAGCTACTACAATTATGCTTAAGAAAAAATAATGCGGAGACATGCGCTGATATACGAGCATGTCTCTTTTTCGAAGCTACAACTATAGGACACGAGAAAGCCGATTTCACTTTGTGTATTAAAAATCGGCTTTTCTTAGTTCTCATTTTTTATTATGAACTTTTATAAGATGTGGACACTTCCTGTTCATTATTAAATATCTGCAATAATGCATCAGAAAACAAGGTGGTTTGGTCCATCATAATTCGATGACCGGCATTTGGAATGATAAATAATTTTTTATGGGGAGCAATAATTTTAGTAAAATATTCTTCGGCAATAATGGAGGGAGCCTGCCAATCATTTTCACCTAAAATATAATAAACGGGAACTTTATAATCTGAGGAGTCTGCCGTCAGGTCAAAGTCTTCTAAAAATTCATGTACCTTGCTATTTGCTTTCAGTCCTTTTGAAAATGCGGAAAGATCCGATAATTTAAAAATAGGACTTTTAAACGCTGATATAAATACAGGAAGATCACTCTTCGCAGCTAAACAATATTTCCCTTGAAGTTTTCGTATTTTCATACATTTCTTTAAAAACTCTCGATCAAATTTTATTTTTTCTCCAGGATAAGTTCCTATAGCTTCAAGCTTTTTTAAAGCTTTCTTATCATTTGCTTTAACTATTTGTTCCTTCATTTTTTCATAAGCAACACGCTCATTTTCAAGAAAGGAGACAACTTGTGCCACGCCAATATAATAAGAAATGTCTTTAGGATATTGCTTAATAAATATACTTCCTAAAATAGTGCCCCAAGACCTTCCGAGTAAAACGATCTTTTCCTTCTTATATTTTTTCTTTAAATATTGAATAATTCCATATAAATCTTCTAGCATGACATCAATTGTAGGATATTTATCTGGGTTTTTAGTAAGTGTTTTTCCAGCACCACGCTGATCCCAATGAACAATCGTAAAAGTTTCTTCTAATTTATCTTGAAAAGCATGGGCAAAAAGAGATTCAACACTACCAGGACCACCATGTAAATAAAGTAATACTGGGTTATCATAATTAGTACCTGAATGAAATAAATAATGATTTACACCGTTAACCGAGACAAATTCTTCGATATTAATTAATTTCTCGGATTTATTTTTCATTTCTCATTCTCTCTCTATATGATTTCTTCGTCTTTCAAACTCCTTTAAAACCTTCAGCTGAACGTCATTTTGATTTTCATCCATTGTTAAATTACTGTGCTCTTCAAAACCATCCTGTTCTTCACCATCAAAACTATATAATTTCTTTAATAGACCCCACATTGTCTCTAGTTCATTAGTAGAAAAATTTTTAAAAAGATCTGCTAAAAAATATGTTCCTTTTTCTCCTGCCTCTAACGCAACTTGTTTACCAAACTCAGTAATCGTCGTGTTGACCGCACGTTTATCATGCTGACTAGGGGCAATTTCTACATATCCTTTGTTTTTCATAGTAGTGACTAGTTGTTTTACATTCTGTTTAGTCGTTCCTAGTTTTCTTGCGATATTGTTGAACGATGCTTGATCTTCAGGTAAATGAGCAATAGCTAGGATTACCATAAATTGTCTAGATGTTAATTTTTCTAAATATTGATCGGATTGTACTTGAATTTTATTGCCAACAGAAAAAAGGGCTGAATATATTTGTTGCATTAGAAATAAGTCATTGTTCATAAAGATATCCTTTCTTTTAGACAATATATTGTCTAAAATCATCATAACAAAATGGACAATGTATTGTCTATAAAATTAATGAACGAGAAGACTTCTTTTTTAAATAACATTTTAACCGCGAATTATAAGTCATTTTTCATAGCAAACCTAAAAAAGATCCGATTTTTTTAGGTATATCGGATTGAGTAAAAGGAGAGGGCAATATTTTTATAACACCTGTTCATAAATAATATTATTATGTAAACTTGAAACGTTTAGTAACCTTGTTTATGATAGTAAAGAAAGATGTTTAACTTGCATTCAGCACAGGTGATGAGATGAATGCGAGTGAGGTTACTTTTTAGCGGTGTAAAAATATCCGCTGAGGTAGAGTAACTCAGGCCATGTACTTCACATTTTGTGAGAATACCTGTGTGACCAACATCGTGCCATATGCAAAGGCAGATTTGATAGAAAGTTTTGGTGAACGTATGCGGAAAAAGGTGCTCATTCTTGGAGCAACAGCTTTATTATTAACGGGCTGTGAAAATGAAACATTGGCAGAAGTGTTTCATATTAAAAAGACCGATGTGAAATCGGAAAAAGTTGTGACGAAGCAGCAAGAAAAAATTGTACCGGAAGTAAAAGTAGTTGGGGAGAACGGAATTGGTGCAGGAGTTATTATTAAAAAAGAAGACGCTAAGCTCTATATTTTGACAAATGGTGCGCTCGTCGCTTCAAAGCCAGCTGCTCTCGTGCAATTTAACAATGATAAACTTATGGAAGCTGATGTGCACTATATATCTACAGCTTATAATATAGCCATTTTAGAAGTACCATATAATGCATCGGTTAAGATGCCGACCATCTATAACGGTGAATTAAATCAGTTAGCTGTTTATGTCGATAGCTTACCGCACATCATTAAAAAATATAGTGACGGCATAGCAGCTTATTACATAGATGCAGAAGAAAATACACTAATAGGGAGCCCGGTTCTAGAAGCAGAGAATGGTGAACTTGTGGGCATCTTTTTTAAACGCAAGCAAAACGGTGTATCACAGCCATTTATATTGCCATATAAAGATATTGTACAGTTATTGGATGACTGGATTTCAGGTACAATGAAGACAAGTGATCGACTAACTCAATCCCAAAACTTAAATCCATATATTGAACATGGCGATAAAGAAGCAGTTCAGCAAGCTATTGAACAATACGGAAAGAATATTTTTGCTTATAATGCCGATGAGATAAAGCTATTTTTAGATACATTTTATAAGCATCTAAAGGCAGCTGTTGAAAATCATGATGCTAGTGTTATAAAGCCTTTTGTAGGTTCAGACGACTTGCAAAGCACGCTGGATAATATGGTAGCGAATTACGCATCGAAACAAGCGAAAATTCGTTTTTACGATACGTCGATTAAAAACATCAGTATGAAGGGCCAAAATATTGTAGTTCGTGCCAAAATAGAATATGTACTAACAAATTCTGCTGGTCAAGAGGCACTTACGAACTCTATGATGGTATATGAAATAAATAAAAATGAACAGGGCGAGTATAAGCTTATTCGCCTAACAACTGAGGAGTGAAAAGTTGGATGGAGCAAGCAAGACAAATGCTACAACATCATTTTGGCTATGATTCATTTCGCAATGGACAAGAACCAATTATTGAACAAACATTACGAGGTCAATCAAGTCTTTGTGTGATGCCAACTGGCGGAGGTAAATCAATTTGCTATCAAATTCCGGCACTCATGCTAGATGGCCTCACAGTCGTCATATCTCCTTTAATTTCTCTTATGCAAGATCAGGTAGAAGCATTACGTGCTGCAAATATTCCGGCCGCGTATATAAATAGTACTTTAACCGTGCAAGAAGTGAATGAAACGATGCAGCTAGCGAGTGCAGGTTATTTAAAGCTTCTTTATATAGCGCCAGAGCGATTAGAGAGTGCAACATTTTTACAGGTACTATCGAATTTATCAGTACCTTTACTTGCTGTGGATGAGGCACACTGTATTTCCCAGTGGGGGCATGATTTTAGACCAAGTTACCGAGCAATCCAAAAATTATTTACATTGTGGCCACAAAAGCCAACTGTCTTAGCACTGACAGCAACAGCTACACCAGCTGTTTGTGATGATATTAGACAATTGTTAGGAATTGACGAGCATTCGACGGTGATTACCGGCTTTTCGCGCGATAATTTATCTTTTTCAGTGTTAATTGGTGAAAACAAAGAGCGTTATATTAAAAACTATTTAGTGAAAAATAAAAATGAAGCGGGCATTATTTATGCAGCGACACGAAAGGCTGTAGACGCAATTTATGAGCTTTTAAGTCGCTCGGGCGAAGCTGTGGCAAAATACCATGCGGGCCTGTCAGAGGACATGCGTATGTCAGAGCAGGAGCGCTTTTTAAAAGATGAGGCACGCATAATGGTAGCTACCAATGCATTTGGAATGGGGATTGATAAGAGTAATGTACGCTTTGTTATTCATTATCAAATGCCGCGCAATATGGAGAGCTATTATCAGGAAGCAGGACGTGCAGGACGAGACGGCTTGCCAAGTGCCTGTATTTTGCTTTATGCATCAGGTGATGTTCAAACACAGCGCTTTTTAATTGAACAGACCCAAGATGAAACACGTATATCACAGGAATTAGCAAAGCTGCAAACGATGGTTGATTATTGTCATACTGAAGGTTGTTTACAAAATGCTATTTTAACGTATTTTGACGACGAAGCGGGGGCTCCTTGTAGTCGTTGTAGTAATTGTAATGATGGACGGGAAGTCAAAGATGTAACGGTAGATGCACAAAAGGTGTTAGCTTGTGTTGTAAGGATGGGACAAAAATTTGGTAAAACAATGGTGGCCCAAGTGTTAATTGGTTCCAAAAACCAAAAGGTATCGGAATTTGGCTTTGCAAGGCTGTCTACCTATGGAATATTAAAAGGACAATATTCCTCAAAGGATGTCTCAACCTTTATTGAGTTTTTAATTGCTGAGGGCGTTCTTGCCGTTAAACATGGCACGTTTCCAACCATTTATGTATCAGAAGAAGGCAAAGAAGTTCTACTGGGGAATCGACAGGTCATGCGAAAAGAAGCTGTTACTGTGCGTAAGCTTGTAGATAATGATCCGTTATTTGAGCACTTACGATTACTGCGTAAAGAGATTGCAGATGAGGAAAAGGTACCACCATTTGTGGTGTTCTCTGATAAAACATTGCGTGATTTATGTGACAAAAAGCCAACAGAGCTAGAAGACTTACGTCATGTAAGTGGTATTGGTGAAGTAAAATTCGAAAAATACGGTGAGCGTTTCTTCGATGCTCTTCAGTCTTTTTTGAAAACAACATCAAACTAAAAGGAAAAAGGGAAGTGCTTAATTCTATAGAATTAGGCACTTCCTTTATATTTGCAACGTATTTACAACCCACTATTTCTCCCAAAGCTCGACTAGTCGACCATCTGGATCTTCAATCCAAATAAACTTTCCAAATTCACTAATCTCTTGTTCCTTTGCAAGAGGTACACCCATTTGTTCAAGATGCTTAATCATCTCGTTTAGATCATGTACTTGGAAATTTAACATTACTTGTTGTTCTGTTGGAAAATAACTGTCATCTTCGGTAAAGAAAGAAAAAATCGTCTCATTTCCTGATTGGGGTTTAATCATAGTCCCATTCCAATTTTCTATTTCAATCTTCAATACTTCACTGTACCATTTTTTTATAACATCAAGATTCTTAGTTCTCCAAAATATTCCTCCGAAACCTTTAATCATCGTAGCAAACTCCTGTCTGTCTTAAAATTTTTAGTTTTTCGATTTCATATTTAGTTCCTTCATCAACTATACCGCTTGAATAGTTTAAGTACAATTTTTCACATCGATATTTGGATAGCTACTTCATGTAAAATGCTCGTTAGTTGAAGGATTTGATTTCGTACTTAAAAGTTATTTCTTCATCAAGAATTGATAATATATCGTCTAAGTCAAAAAGCTGTTCTATGTAGTGTACACCTGCTGAATAATTATTTTGTATTAACTTATTCCCTAATATTGAGGCTACATTACCTGTTATCTCTGTATTATTTGAACCAAATAATACAGATTCAATGGTTCCTTCTTTTCCCTCGATTTCTCCATGTACTTCCGCTTTAATTAAATAATCATTTGAGCCTATTTTTAATTTATCAAAAATATGTAAAGCTCCCACAAATATATTTATAAAAATATTATTAAAGAATTTATATTTTAATAGCTTAAAAGTTCCTAACTTTTTAAGTATTGCTAATTCTTTTGTTGCAAGGTCCGAATCATAAAAGAAGCGAGAAGATACGTTTTTTAAATTAAGGGTTTTAGTGAGAATATGTTGATCAGCCAGATTAAATCTATACGCAACCCTTTTCCCATATTTTTTAGGTAACTCTACATATTTACCATCAGTAAAACTACTTACATTCTTATTTTGACCATTTTCATATATCGAATAATTAGTGTTTATATTATTTAGCAACCATTCTACTCCGTCATTTCCGTGCTTTTCACCAATTCCAAGCATTAGATATGTGTCCGTACTGTTAACTTTATTAAACTGATTGACTAAATTTTTGACCATTAGATTTGATAAACCTGGCGCTAAACCTACACCTAATACTAAAGTTGTTCCTAATTCAATGGCTTTACTATGTAAGCTTTCAATTTTTGATAAGATAGTATAGGAAGGGGAAATATCAATATAATGAACTTTATTTTGTATACACATTTCAACGAAATTAGTATCTTTTTGGTCAAGGCACATTATTACTAACTGTGTGTGTGTAAATACTTCATGGGATGCCTCCAAATTATAAATATCTAGTTTCAACGGCAGAACCTTGTTATTCATAGACAAAGAAAACCTTTTTGCCTTTTCAAAATTTCTACCAGCCGCGATAACTTTTCCAGGGTAAATCTGAGATAAAGATTTACAGATTACGGTACCAACTTGACCATAACCGCCGATTACTAAAATATTTTTCACTTGAAAACCACCTTCGCATAGTTTAAAAAAACTTACTCAATTTTAATAAAATATCCCTGTTGAAAAACTAACAGTAAAGCGTTTTTTTTTATCTTAACATATATATCCATTTTCCATTTTTTGAGTTAAGGTATTTGGCTTTTTCTTGTCGAAGATTTTCCGGAATATTGGCGGTACCGCTAGCAGTACCAAAACAAAAAAATAACCCGGAATTAATATTCCGGGCTTGATTCACACTTACTTATAGTGCTCCATGACACACTGCCTCGCTTCCGCATAGATCTTAATTTTTTAAGACAACTGTGCTTTAGCTTCATTCAGCTTTGATGGTCCTTCTGAGTTACCGGTCAGCCCCACTCATCGGGTTAACCCTCCTTGTCATTGGATTTGAAGTGAAATCTTTAATAGTATAGATCGTTCATTATTTTTTATACACATTATTTAAAGATTACCTTGAAGAATAACTAGCGAAGTGATTTTTTAACAAAGCTATAGTACCAAAACAAAAAAAGAACCCGGGATATTATTCCCGGGCTTGATCCTCACTTACTTATAGTGCTCCATGACACACTGCCTCGCTTCCGCATAGATCTTAATTTTTTAAGACAACTGTGCTTTAGCTTTTCAGCTTTGATGGTCCTTCTGAGTTACCGGTCAGCCCCACTCATCGGGTTAACCCTCCTTGTCATTGGATTTGAAGTGAAATCATTAATAGTATAGACCGTTCATTATTTTATATACACGTTAATAAAAAAGTTTCAATTTCAATAAGATAAATTATAAAAGGATCATCTGATGCTTTTAATCAGATGTTTTTCAAAGTAGCCAATTTACGGGGCATTAATATAACAAGTAAATAAAAAGGTCGAATCCTTCACGTACGGGAATTCGACTTTTTTAGGTTGAAACCTATATCTTATTATGAAAAGAACATTTCGAGAACAGATATATTCTGAGTAGGCTATCGAAATAAATGATTATATTTAGCTATTTCCCCCAATTCTCAGCGATAAACTGATCTCGACCAGAAAGCGCTCGGTCCTTCTGATAGTGCCCCGACTCTTTTTTATAAAAGTCCTGATGATAATCTTCTGCAGGGTAGAAGTACTTGGCATCGCGAATTGTGGTTACAATAGGTTTATCAAAGCGACCACTTTTTGCTAGCTTTTCCTTGGAAGCTTCTGCAATGCGCTTTTGTTCCTCTGAATACGTAAAGATTGCTGTCGTATATGATTCACCACGGTCATGGAATTGACCATAAGCATCTGTTGGATCAATTTGCATCCAGTAAATATCAAGGAGCTGTTCATAACTAAAAACGCTAGGGTCGAATTCAATTTCGACTACTTCTAAATGGCCAGAAGTTCCTTTTTTGACATCCTCATAAGTAGGGTTGTCTAAATGGCCACCCATGTAGCCCGAAGTGACCTTATGTATACCATCCCATTCAACAAATGGCTTTACCATACACCAAAAACAACCGCCAGCAAACGTAGCTTTCTCGATCATATTCATCATCCTTTCTTTTGTGAAAATATTATAGCATTATTTTGTTCATTACTGGCAAAAAGGGTGTAAAATAACCTATAAATAGTTGTTGATAGGATTCGAAACATCATATAAAATGAACCTTTCTTTATATGGAATCGTTACATTAACTATAAAAAATAGAGGAGTTAACAGTTATGGAAGAGCAAGATTATTCAAGACGCTCACAACGTCCAAAAAAACGTCACTTGCGTAAAGGGAGAGCATTGTTCACATTGTTATTACTTTGTGTCATTGTGATTGCAGGTTATGCCGTTATGCAATATCGGAGTGGCCTAAAATTGGCAAGTGAAACAAAGGTAGCCCAAGAGGATTTCACCGGGGATCCAGTAAAAGGCGATGTTGAAAACTATTTATTATTAGGGATCGATACTCGTGGTGAAGAAAAATCACGTACAGATACAATGATGGTATTATCTTGGAATAAGAAAACAAATGATGTTAAGCTCGTGTCATTAATGCGAGATATTTATGCGGATATTCCAGGTTATAAATCCTATAAGCTTAATACTGCTTACTATTTAGGCGGTGTTCAATTATTAAAGGATACGATTGGTAATATGTTTGGACTGCCGATTAATCATTATGCAATTATCGATTTTAAAAATTTTGAATCACTTGTAGATATTATTGCGCCAAATGGCGTTGAAATCGATGTAGACAAAGATATGTCTGAAAAAATTGGCGTTTCATTAAAACAAGGTGTGCATAACTTAAACGGTAAAGAATTACTTGGCTTTGCCCGTTTCCGTCACGATGAAAAAGGTGATTTTGGTCGAGTGGAACGTCAGCAAAAAGTTATCGAAGCCTTAAAGAATGAAATTTTATCGCCTCAAAATATGTTGAACTTACCAAAATTCGTTGGTGCAGCGCAAGGTTATATTACATCGGACTATTCATCAGCAGGGGAGATTCAACAAGTACTGAAAATGGTGTCGAAAGGTAAAGTCAAATTAGAAAAAGCAACTATTCCAGTTGAAGGTAGTTATAGTTTCAAAAGCTTTAGTGGTGTCGGTGATTCAATTGTAATTGACGTAGAAAAAAACAAAGAATTTTTACGTAATTTTTTAGGCATTTCCCTAGAGTGATTTTTCGCAAAATCCAACATATTCCTGTACTATATGAATATAGGATTTGTATTGGGGTGAGTAGATGGAAAAAGAAAGACCAAAAGAGCGTTCGAACTTCTTTTCAACGAAGTTTATTCGCTTTTTAGGTGGTAAAAACTTATTTTTTACACTGATTATTTTATTATTAGTAGCATGTGTTATTTTTATGTTCCAAAAGGTTTCCTTTATATTTACCCCGCTAAAAGTTTTATTTGAGGTAGTTATTCTACCAGGGGTACTTGCCATTATTGGGTATTATTTATTACGCCCAATAGTAGGGCTATTCGAAAGATGGCGTATCCCAAGAGTTTGGGGTATCTTTCTTCTATATATCATTCTAATTGGTATAATTACGTTATTAGTAGTACTTGTCTATCCGTTTTTACGAGACCAGTTTACTAATTTAGCGCAGGAATTCCCAGGATATTTTATGGCGTTTACACAAAATATTGCTGATTATCTGAATAATGCACGTATCAACGAGTACCTAGATAAAATTAATTTAAACTATGACGCAATGGTGAAAAATTTTACTACGGATATGGTGGAGACGGTAAAAGATACGGCTGCGAATTTAGCACAAGGCGTGGCTTCTGGTATTACTGGCTTCGTTTCAGCCTTAACAGGAATTGTTCTATCATTAGTAACGGTGCCATTTATTTTATTTTACTTACTTAAGGATGGCGAAAAACTACCAAGCTTTATTTTAAAAATGTGCCCGCCACGTATGCGTAAAGAAGTACACGAAATTTTCCATGACATGGACAAGCAAATTAGTTCCTATATCCAAGGACAAATTTTAGTGTCAATGTGCATAGGTTCCATGGTGACTATTGGCTTTTTGATTATCGGTATGAAATATGCCTTATTGCTTGGATTCCTTGCTATGATCACGAGTGTGGTTCCATACTTAGGACCAGTTATCGCCATTACACCAGCGGTCATTATCGCTCTTGTAACATCGCCATTCATGCTTATTAAGCTAGCCATTGTTTGGACGGTCGTGCAGCTCATTGAAGGGAAATTCATTTCTCCACAAATTATGGGTAAATCACTTAGTATCCATCCAATTACAATTATTTTCGTGTTATTAACGGCTGGTTCTTTATTTGGCGTTCCAGGTGTCATTTTAGGGATTCCGGGCTATGCCATTATTAAAGTGCTTGTAACACATTTATTCAAGCTATTTAAACAGCGTTATAATCGTTACGAGGATGAGATGCATCAAAAATATGATGTGTAAGAAGAAATAGCTACTGCGAAAGTGCAGTAGCTGTTTTTTTATTAAATTGATCCTTGCATTAACGATAAGAATCTTCCACTTAAGAGGTGTCAATATGTTAACCTTATATTAGGGTCGCAAAGAGGATGAGGGAATAGAGAATGAATTCTATACCGATTAATTTACAAGAGAAATTAGCTAAATTCCAAGATCACTGGTCTCCAAAGGTTATTGCTGAATTGAATGATTATCAATTTAAGTTAGTCAAAGTACAAGGGGATTTTGTTTGGCATAAACATGAAGATACAGATGAAGTCTTTATCGTCATTGAAGGGAATTTAATCATTGAATTTCGTGATGGAAAAGTTACTTTGAAGGAAGGGGAAATGTTTGTTGTTCCACGAAATGTCGAGCATAAACCTTACGCTGCATCCGAATGTAAAATTATGCTTGTAGAGCCTAAAGGTGTTGTGAATACTGGACAAGAACAAACAGAGCAAACAGCAGAAAATGATGTTTGGATTTAACTCTTCATTATGAAAAATTAATATACGCAACAGTACCCTTCCAACCATTAAAGTTAGAAGGGTTTATGTTGTTTATATGATTTTTTTGTGGTGTAGCTTGCACTTGTGCTAAACGATTAACATCATCTAATCAAATATTCTCTAAGAATTACTTAACATCGAAATGGAGGTTACATATTTTGAAACTGGAAAGGCTCTTATCTATTATTATTATTCTACTGAACCGTCGAAAAGTGCAGGCTAAGGACCTGGCGGAGCAGTTTGAGGTATCCATTCGGACGATATACCGAGATATTGACTCCATTAATGCAGCCGGCATCCCGATCGTCACCTATCAAGGAACAAACGGTGGCATTGGTTTGGCAGAAGGTTACCGTTTGGATCGAAATTTGCTAACAAATGACGAGCTTGCTACTATCGTTACTGCTCTTCGCAGTATCTCCACTTCATACGGCAAAGAGCAACATCAATTACTTATGGAAAAAATAAATAGTGTCGTACTACCAGCACATGAAGAAGAATTTCGACATAAGACAAATCGCATATTAATCGATTACTCTCCATGGGATGGTATTGAACGTCTCCGTAAGAAGCTACAACTATTAGACGAAGCAATAGATAGCTGTGAATTAGTCAACTTCACCTATTCGAATGTAGAAGGTGAAGTATCCAAGCGAATAGTAGAACCACATATGCTTATTCTCAAAGGAAGGCAATGGTATCTACAAGCTTATTGTCTAGAAAAAAAAGAGTTTCGCCTTTTTAAACTAAAAAGAATGAAAGGGCTCGAGGTAGATCGTGAAAGAAACTTCATTCGTCGAGATCCAGCTACTCAGAAGCATGTCGAAGGCAAGCGTAAATTCAAGCCATCCGATGTACCCGAAGTTGTCTTTCGATTCCAGGATGAAGCTCGGCATTTAGCAGAAGAGTGGTTTGGTATTGAAGAACTTTTGCCAGTTGAGGATGGCAGTTGGCTAGTAAAAAAGGCGTATCCAGAAAATGAATGGCTCTATAGTTTCATTCTTAGCTTGGGACATCATGTAGAGGTGCTTGAGCCTCAACATTTACGGGAAATCATTGCTAGTCGTGCGGAAAATATATCGATAATTTATAAAAATGACAAAGCAACATGACAATCAGTTGTCAGGTTTATTGTTTTATACTGGTTTCATTCTATAATAAGGAGAATGATTTTGGATGAAACAAAAGGAACAAAAAAGTATGACTGACTGGAATCACGTATCGTCTGAAGATAACATTACTACGAAACGAATTGAACCTAGCCGAATTGAGGTATTATCCTCCTTCACGTTAGCTGGAATTAGTACCGTTACAACAAATGAAGCCGAACAAAGCCAAGATGGCAAAATTGGTAAGTTGTTTGAAAATTTCCATTCTCAAAATATTGGTAAGAAGCTAGGAGCTCATATCCAAGAGGATGGTCATTATAGCTGTTACTTCAACTATGAACAGGGAGATGCGGGACTTTATGAAGTAATGGTCAGCGTACATATAAAGGAAGAATTACAACTTCAAAACCTAGATATGATAAAAGCATTTACTGTTCCTGCTGCAAAATATGCTGTATTCGTCACAGAACGTGGACCAATTATAGAAATGGTTCAGCGTACTTGGGCTGATATTTGGCAATGGTCACAGCAGCCAGGCAATAACCGAGCATTCACAGGTGATTTTGAATATTATAACAAGGGTATTAACCCAGAGGACGGACAAGCAGAGATTTATATTTCGATAAAATAGCTTTCGGGTTGTATTAGACAATTTGAATTGCTTGTAGAAATTTATTAATCGTACGATTGAGTGTTGATTAGTTTGTTATTTTAAAAAAGGAATGATGAATATGAGTACAATCGAAAATACCAAGGTGGAGGAAGTATTCAAACAGTATCCTAAACACATCCAGTCGAAACTATTGATTCTTCGCCAGTTAATTTTGGATACGGCAATAGAGACTGAAAGCGTAGATCATGTGGAAGAAACGTTAAAATGGGGAGAGCCAAGTTATATCACAAAAAAAGGGAGTACAATTAGATTAGGTTGGAAACAGGCACGCCCAGATCAATTTGCCATGTATTTTAACTGTAATACGAAGCTAATTGATACGTTCAAAGAGGTGTATAGAGATGTATTCAACTATGAAGGTAATCGAGCGATTGTATTTGCTGGAAATGATGAAATACCAGTAAATGAATTAAAACAGTGCATTGCATTGGCACTCACTTATCATACTCGAAAACATCTACCAATGCTTGGGATATAATAAAAAGACGTGTAAATTATAAGAAGAGGATTCCGGGCTACGCCATTATTAAAGTGCTTGTGACACATTTATTCAAGCTGCGTTATAATCGTTACGAAGATGAGATGCATCAAAAATATGATGTGTAAGAAGAAATAGCTACTGCGAAAGTGCAGTAGCTGTTTTTTTATAAGGCTAGATATATACGTATAAGGACGAAAGAACAAAACGAGCAGCGACAATTTCGAATAATGCTGGAACGAGGGCTAGAAGTATTTAGTTAAAAAAAAATACTGGACTATTCGTTCCGAAAATATTATATTATTGTTATGGAAAGGAGGAATTTACCATCGGACGTTCAAAAGAGTTTGACAAGGAGCACGTACTACATAAGGCAATGTTAGTATTTTGGGAAAAAGGCTACGATGCAACGAGTATACCGGATTTGTTAGAGGCTATGGAATTAAGCAGATCAAGTTTATACGAAACCTTTACGGACAAACAGACACTTTATATTGAGGCTATACACCAATACAAAAAATTCAATCAAAATAAACGCAATCTCTTGGTAAATGCACCGTCTGCGAAAGTTGGAATACGGCAGTATTTTGATCAGCATATTTCTTCTGCATTTGATGATGATTTGCCCAAAGGTTGTTTGATTACAAAGGCAAGCATCGGTTTGGATACACCTGATGAACAACTTAGTAAATTGATACGAGACAGCTTTGAGGAATTAGAACAGTCTTTTTATGAACTATTAAGTATAGGACAGCAGGTGGGAGAAATCGACCCTAAGAAAGATATAAAGGCTTTATCACATTTACTACTTAACCTTAATCACAGTATCAAAGTAGTTTCCAAGGTGAAAAACAACAAAAAAATTATTAATGACATGATGAATACTGTAATTGAGATGCTGTAGACAAATTTTTTTAACATTACTGGAATGATCATTCCGGTAAATACGACTTTAATAAAGTGAGGGAGAGTTTTCTATGAGTTTAATCGCAAAACAAAAAATGGAGAAACCTGTTTCATCGTGGATTATACTCATTTTGGCCATAGCTTGTGGCGTGATTGTTGCTAATCTCTATTATGCGCAACCTTTAGTAGGACCCATCAGTTCTACACTCGAATTATCTTCCGGGGCAGCTGGCCTCATCGTCACGCTGACTCAAATTGGATACGGAATCGGATTGTTATTTATCGTTCCTCTGGGAGATATCCTGGAAAATAGAAAACTTGTTGTTACTTTATTGCTCTTCACTGCAGTCGTGTTGGCGATTGCTGCAGTGGTTAAAAGTGCTACGCTATTTCTTGCAACTTCACTGTTTATCGGGGTAGGCTCAGTAGCAGCTCAGGTACTAGTACCGTATGCAGCTCATCTTTCACCCGATGCCACACGTGGTCGCAATGTGGGGAATGTTATGAGTGGTTTGTTACTTGGTATCATGCTCGCTCGTCCCATATCAAGTATTGTGGCGGAGTTTATGGGCTGGCGCGCTATATTCGTCTTTTCCGCTGTAATAATTTTTATTCTGGCTTTTGTATTAGTAAAGTTACTTCCAACAAGGCAACCAATGACAACAACACAATATTCAACACTGCTGATATCTATGTTGCATTTACTCAAATCGACACCAGTCCTACAACGTAGAGCAATCTATCACTTTTGTGTGTTCGGAACTTTTAGTTTGTTCTGGACAACTGTTCCTATGTTATTGACCAGTCCGATTTTCAATTTTTCGCAAAAAGAAGTTGCGTTGTTCGCATTGGTAGGAGTATCTGGAGCGGTTGCTGCACCTGTGGCAGGTCGTCTTGCTGATAAAGGTTGGGTTCGACCAGCTACAGGATTAGCTTTAGCTTTAGTTATCATTTCTGTCATTCTACCCCTTATGATTCAAAGAGGCTCGACATTAGCATTAGTAATATTGGTAGTTTCGGCAATTCTTTTAGACATGGGGGTTTCTGCTAATCTAGTCCTTGGTCAACGCGCTATTTTCTCATTGGGAGCAGAGTTTCGAAGCCGACTTAATGGATTATACATGGCCATTTTTTTTGGAGGTGGTGCTATTGGTTCTGCGACAGGAGGATGGGCATACGCCATGTTTGGTTGGAAAGCAGCATTTTTGATTGGAATAGCTTTACCGACCATTGCGATGATTTATTATGCGACCGAGAAAAAGTAATTAAACTATATGGATGTTCATTCAAATAGAAAAGAAGCTTTAGCAGATACAGATGACATACAACATAATTATTTAAAGAAAAGAGTAAACGAAAAAATAATAAATGAATATAGTAATTACATTCCTTCGAATATTTTTATTCGGGGGTTTTTTGTAAGGTTATTCTTTAAAATTGCTATTTGCAAAGCAAAACAACCTGGACAACCTAAATTTTAGACTGTAAGATTAGATGTTGATTAAATTTGATAGCATAGAATAGATAGAAAAAGGTGTAAATTTTGAAAATCAATAAAAAATTCGAACCATTAATTTTTAGTGTCCTTATGATTTTAGGTATATCCAGTATTATCTCTTTCGTTATGACTTCAATGAATGTTGGATATACATCTTTATTCTTTAAATCATGGATGAAAGCATGGGGAATTGCTTTTGTGGTTGCATTTTTAGCTTCTAACTTACTACCTTTTGTAGTTAAAAAGATAATGAAAATATTCACATTTATTGAGAACGAAGCTTAAGAGTAAAGTGAAATACTATGTCGTCTATAGATAAATCATCATCACTTTATTTTAAATCATTGGACTCGTCCCCCAAACCTTGAGAAAAACAACATAAGCGTGTAAATCGGTTTCACATACTCATTTCTTAATGCTACTTTCATAGATCAGCACAAACTGTTGATCCTTGAAAGTCTGATTATTCTTCCACTCCCAATATTATATTAACCTCCACTAAATATTTTGATTCACTATATTACTTTTGTATTTCACTATTCTGATCGACATTAGAAAGATATGCTGAAGCGGTATCCATACAATTTAAATCTGCTGTAAAATAGGAGAGAAAATTTGTTGATGGATATTTGTAGAAGGAGGTGTTTTTATGAAGAAGATGTTATTAACAATCGGAATAATAATTATCCTTGTTGGAGCATTCGTATTTTACAACAAACTCTATCTTCCACCACTCCCTATAGAAAATCTAAGCAAAAAAGCTGTTATAGAAAAAATAAATGATACCGAGAAACAACTTGTTAAATTGTCGAATGAAAACGGTTATGAGTGGTATGTAATAAATGAACGAAATATATCAGTAGCAGATGATATGATCAAGAAAATGGTTAGCCAAAATGGTTGGATTTTCAAACACAAGGATGGTAATGGACTCTTCTTTGAAAGACATGGTGAAAATTTGATTGTAGTGACACAAAAGTGGACTGGAGACTATTTGTTAGTGAAAATACCAGTCAATTTTAACGATTAAGGGAGTTGAATAGGAGCCTACGTATTAAAGGAGGATTGTATGGGATATATAAAGGATTTGCGTAAAGTAGTTGGAACCAGACCATTAATTATGTGTGGTGCTTGTGTATTAGTCATAAATAGTCGTAATCAGGTTTTATTACAACTTCGGATAGATAATGGATGTTGGGGGTTAATTGGGGGATCGATGGAGCTGGGTGAAACATTAGAGCAAGTTGCCCATCGAGAATTATTTGAGGAAACAGGACTGAAGGCAAAAAGTCTACAATTAATCAATACGTATTCTGGACAAGATTTTTATTATCAATATCCGCATGGTGATGAAGTTTATAACGTTGTTACAGCATTTGAATGTAAAGAATATAGTGGCAGCCTTGTTCATGATCAAAATGAGGCAACAATGCTACAATTTTTCTCTTTAGATGATTTACCCAAAAATATTAGTCCTCCTGATAGACCGATACTTGAAGATTACATAATAGGCAATAGCAAAAACCCTTCCAACTATTAAAGTTAGAAGGGCTTCATGTTGTTTATATGATTATTTTTGTGATGTGACTTGCACTTGTGCTAAACGATCAACAGCTTCCTGTAACAATTCTTTTGGTTGTACTAAGGCTAAACGTAAATAGCCTTGTCCAGCTGAACCAAATACTGTACCAGGGACTGTCACGATACCAACTTGTTCAATTATTTTAAAGGCTAGCTCTGTGCAATCAATATCGTACGGATATTTTGCCCAGACGAACATGCCACCGTCAGAAGGGGCTGCATCCCATCCTAAGTCACGTAAGCCGTTCATTAATGTTTTATGGCGTTCTGAGAATGTTGCACGTAGGCCTGCAGTAATTTCCTCTGCGTTATCAAGTGCTACGACTGCCGCATCTTGAATTGGCTCGAAAATACCGAAATCTAAATTTGATTTTAATTGTTTTAAAATCGAAATCATCTCAGCATTACCTGCGATATAAGCGATTCGTGTACCAGCTAGGCTAAAGCTTTTCGATAATGAGTTAATCTCCATGCCAACTTCTTTTGCGCCAGAAGCGGCTAGGAAGCTAATTGGACCATCTCCTGTAAAGTAGAACTCAGAATATGCTGCATCATGTAGAACGATGATGTTATATCTTTTCGCAAAGGCAATGACTTTTTCAAAATAGGCCATTGAAGGCATTGCAGGCACTGGATTACCTGGTAAGTTTAAAATTAGTAGTTTTGCTTTTTGCGCAATATCTTCAGGAACAGCGTCTAAGTCTGGTAAATAATCGTTATCAGCTGTTTGAGGCATATAGTAGGGAGTTGCACCTGCTAGATGAATTCCTGCATCATAGGCAACGTAAGCTGGGTTTGTGGATAATACAATATCTCCTGGATCACAAAAGGCGATTGGTAAATGTACTAAACCTTCTTGAGAGCCAATTGTTTGAATGATTTCAGAAGCGGGATCTAAATCTACATTGCTACGACGTTTATAATAACGACTAACAGCTTCATAAAAACGTTGCGTGCCTGTTAATGTATACCCGTAGGATTCTGCTAAGCCTGCTCTATACGATAAATGCTCGCGAATTTTAGCGTCAGGGGGGAGGTCTGGACTACCTAAGCTTAAGTCAATCAATTTCATGCCTTTTGCTTCCTGTAGCTTGGCATGATTTTTTAAATCTCCGAAGATTGCTGCTGTAAATAAAGACATTTTTTTAGATGGTACGATTTTCAAACTAGTACACTCCTTATAGTTCTATAACAGAATAGTAGTTCACATTTTATCATACTAAAGCACATAAAGGGAAAGTTATTCTGAAAAAAGAATATATTTCTATAATGAAGAAGATGTGTGCGTAGACTAGCGGAAATATTTTAACTAATGATGGAAACAATATTATATGACGGAAAAACTGTTACGTTTCTGCTATCATGAAATGAAAAGGAGCTGTTAGTCATGAACGTTTATTCTTTAAGTGGTCCAAGTGGAACAGGGAAAAGTACAAGTGCACTTGTTTTCGCTCATAAAATCGGAGTAGAGGCTCTTATTGATGATGGTCTTCTCATTGTCGATGGTGTGAAAGTAGCGGGAATCTCCGCAAAATTTGAGAAAAATACGATAACAGCCGTTCGTCGAGCTATTTTTACAGATGATACACATCGCGAGGAAGTAAAAAAAGCACTTGATACATATAAAGTACAATCGATTTTACTGATCGGAACATCCGATAAAATGACAAAAACGATAGCTCGACAGCTAGAGCTTGGTCCTATTGATCAATATTACTATGTTGAAGACGTACGTTCCCAAAAAGAAATTGCCAAAGCTCGCTTTATTCGACAGACACAAGGTAAGCACGTCATGCCAATACCGTATCGACAAGTCGAACAAAACTTTTTTATACGACTCGTTCAAAGAGGGATGGAGATTTTCTCTTCAAAGCGTGAAAAAATAGGGGAGACGACGATTGTTCGCCCTGATTTTCAACAGGAGTATATCGATATTGGAAAACATGTTTACGTGCAGTTACTAACATATTGCTGTGCCAAGCATGATATTGTACACAAAGTCGAGCACGTACAATTCGCATTAGGTGATCTAGCACAAGCAACAATTACATTACAGCTAAAGCTCCCCATTAATTATTCCTTACCAGATCGATTGTATGCATTACAAAAAATGATACAAGAGGAATTTCATCAACATTTTGGTTATGAATTAGATGCGGTTCATCTCAACATTAAATCGGTAGTGCTAAAGCGGAAATCTTAACAAACAGGTACTCCATTCGCATGAGGGCGAGTAGAGTACCTGTTTGTTATTTTGATTGACGCGTAAAGTGAGGTTGACGTTTTTCTACAAAGGCACGGCAGCCTTCTTCAAAATCTTTACCAACAAACGGTGTTGAACCTTGCCATAATGATGGGGCGCTGTCCACGCATTCTTGCACAGATTTCTTTACAGCTAGTAAAGATTCAGGAGACATTCCGGCAACAAGCTTACCCATGCGAATCATGTATTTATTTAAATCTTTTTCAGTGACTAAATAGTTAAGCATGCCTAGCTTGAAGGCTTCTTCAGCTTTAAACATACGACCGGTAAATACTAAATCCTTCGTTGTAGAAGGGCCAACTAGTTGAACTAAACGCTGAGCAAATTTGTTATTTATGGTGATCCCTAATTTACCGACCGGGATCCCAAGCTTTGCTTTTTCTGAGCCAATGCGTATATCGCAAGCTAATGCAAGTTCTAAGCCAGCGCCCATTGCGGGTCCATTAATGACGCCAATCGTTGGAATCGGTAAACGCTCAATTGTGGATATCGTTTTTTCCATATGTACAAATGCTTCTTCGGCTTTTTCAAGGGAAATAGCGTTGAATTCTTTAATATCAGAACCTGCCGTAAAGTTTTCGCCAGAGCCGCGTAAAATCAATACTTTATTTTTCGGATTATCTAATACTTGTAGGGCAATTTTAGCTAATTGATCCCACATATTTGCTGTTAGCGCGTTTTTAGCCTGTGGGCGATGGATCGTAATAATCGCTAGGCCAGCTGTTTCTTGATAAATAATCTTTGCGTCTTCTGCTTCAAGTCGAGTTGTTTTTACTTGCATACTTGAAAAGCCCCCTACATTTTATAGTTGATACGTTTATTATATAACACAAATGATAATAAACACTAAATTATACGAATTTTCATGTAAATAAGCCCTGTTATACAAGAATAGGGTCATTTCAAAGAAATTGTACTACAACAGAGTGAGGGGGGATTACTATTGTAAGAAAACAAAAGATATGAGACACTGCTAGCGGACCATTTGAACAGTGGAAGCAGGATCGTATATGAATACTACAGATTATCCGACATTAAAATTTATATAAATTAATAATAAACGTACGCACCCAAAATATAGTAAACTAAAGTAAAAACACGCACAGTTAATAAGGAGGTAGCCAGATGGTCACGCTAGGGGAAGCATGGAACAGTTATTTATTACTTTTAAATTCTTTAAAGAAAAGCGCAGCTACTAAAAAGCAGTACAATATCGATGGACAGCAATTTTTAGTGTTTGCTCATGACAATAACTACTTGTATGTGGATCATCATTTAAAAGAATTGTTATTTGTATATAGTAATTATTTAAAAGAGACTTATGCAAATGTCAACACGTTTAATCATAAAATTGCTACAATACGAGGCTTTGTAGACTTTGTCTTTTTAAGAGAGTGGGTGGAGCCATTTGACTATGAGGGCATTTTACAGCCAAAAAAGAGGCAAAAAGAAGCTTTAACATTACTGACTAATAAGCAATTGATGCAAATTGCGAATATCTGGCCAACTTATTTTCAATACGCCAAAACTGTGGAGCATGCATGGTTGGCAAGGCGTAATGGCTGCATCGTCCAAATACTGATGGAAACAGGATGTAAGCCAGCAGAGCTTGTACGTATGAAATGGGCTCATATTAACTTTGATTCATCTGTAGTTTACATTGCTAACAATAATGGACGTAGAGAAATAAAGCTTTCGCCGATATTAATGGACATGCTCGCGTACTATAAAGAGGCAACAGAGGAGTTACATGAAGGAAAGTTAGGAGAATGGCTTTGGGTTAGCGAGGCTAGTCAATCAAAAGCCATTTCAACGAAAACAATTGAGCGAATTTTCCAAACGATGTCAAAGGATATCGATACGAATGTGAGAGCTACGGATTTGCGCTACACCGTCATGCAAAAGGCATTTCAAAGTGAAAAAACAATCGAAAATATTCAAGAAAAGATGGGTTATGTTCGAAAGTGGGTGCTTACTGAAAGACAGGGGCGTTTTGAATAAAGATGGATTTTTTATAAAAATGTTCAACTTTTTTCAACGAGTGTCCAAACACCCGCTAAAAAGTAACTTAAACCCACATTCATCTCACCCTCTATAGAGATGAGAGACTTCTTTATCTGTCGCTTCGCTTTCGCTACAAAGAACATTTTCTGAAAGAAGTTAATATATGCACTTTGCATCACTCCTTAAATAAAATGTCTGTTTTATCATTTAACAATAAAGATAGGCGTACGATCGAAAATAGGTATTACGTTTTCATATTAGTTTCGATGAACCGTATCATAAGTAAGTGCGGTTTTTAGAATTGAGAAAAATTATGTCTTTACTGTAGATAAAGTGTAAGTATCAAAAGGTAGTAGCCAGGGTTGGTAGCTCACATATTACTTTCCTTTTTTCAATCAGTTAGAAGCACATAATATTTATTATAAACTTACGGAAATTTGACAGGCATATTCAGATAAAATGAATATGTCTATTTTTTATGCAATGAAAATTTTTTGTAACGGAATACAAGTTCAATAGTTATATAAGTGAAGGGAGTGAAAGCTATGGACTTTGAGGAAATCTATCAAATGTATTTTCATGATGTGTATTTATATATGAAATCATTATCGGTAGATGAAAATATTGCGGAAGAAATAACGCAAGAAACGTTTTTTAAAGCATTGAAGTCCATTCATCAATTTGATGGGAAAAAGGATATTCGGGCCTGGCTCTTTACAATCGCGAAAAATACATATTTTACGCATTACAAAAAGCAGCAACGTCAAATCAATCAGATGGAAGAATCAGTACTAGATGTTCAAATCGTGGAGCATTTAATGGATGAAGAACAGGCTTTTGCCATTCATCATTATTTACACACGATGGAAGAACCGTATAAAGAGGTCTTTTCACTTCGCACATTTGGCGAACTATCTTTTGAGAAAATTGGTCAACTTTTCGGTAAAAGTGCTGGCTGGGCTAGGGTGACGTTTTATCGTGCAAAAAAGAAAATAGTAGCGCATATGGAGGCGAGACAAGATGGAAGAAATTAAATGTACAATTATTCAAGACCTGCTACCGCTTTATGTAGATGAGGTCGTGAGTGAAGATACGAAAGATCTAGTAAATCAGCATTTAAAAGCATGCAAGACTTGTCAAAAAGAATACGAACAAATGACGCAAACGATGTATGTACCGATTGAAAATAATGCAACTTTATTTGAAAGAATCAATAAAAAATGGAATCGTAAAAAAATCATGCTTATTTGTGGTTCGGTTATAACGACTACTCTATTGTGTTTGGCTATATTTTCATATGTGTTTTATTATCAAAAAACGATTCCTTATTCAAAGGATTTATTTGCGATTGAACAACAGGAAGATGGGACACTCGTTTCTAATTATTTTGGGAAAAGTCATGCAGGGACTCATATGACGCATCCGATGAAGGTTGAAATAGATGGAGAAATGAAAAATATTAGCTTAATTTATTATGTTGAAACAATGGCTAACTCTCCTACGAGCAATTTTCTACGAGAAGATGAAAGAATAGGTCCCGATCGTTTTGAGTTACCGGACAGCCAATCTGTTGATGCAGTATATTATGGACAGTTTGATTTTGAAAAAGTAATCATCACAAAAGAGCAAACATGGGACGAACTTTTGCAAGAGATGACTTTAATTTGGGAGAGATAGAGAGAGCTAAACATTTATGTTTTATTCTAATTCATCATTTAATCATTAAATTACTCAATAAATAAAGCCTCACTTTTACTAGTCACGGTGAACCGTACCACAAGTAAGTGAGATTCTATTCATTTAATGGAGCGTTGATTAAATAGAAAAAATAGACCTAATAGTATGAACTAAAAGAAGAGAGTCAGTTCTTTATGGACTAACTCTCTTCTTTTAGTTCATATGCAGTTTGCAAGGAAAAAAATCTCTACTTAATCGGAATGGGTGAATTCAATTGTAAAGTAGAGAAATAGACGTGAGAGATAGAGCCATTTCGTTATACAAGAAATGAATAATTTGAACGAACGAATAATATTTTTCATAAGAATGATTAGGACAAAGTGGCAATATATATAGATTGTATGAATTTATGATATAGGGGAGGAATTGCAAGTGGTTGGAAATAGAGCTGTGGCCTATATGGGCTCCGGAAAAGTAGAAGTGCAAGATATTGGTTTTCCAGATTTGGTTTTACGAGATGGACCAGGGGTAAATCCACTTAATGTAGGACGCAAATGTGATCATGGTGTTATTTTAAAGGTAGTAACAACTAATATTTGTGGAAGCGATCAGCATATGGTGAGGGGGAGAACTACAGCTCCGACAGGATTAGTTCTAGGTCACGAGATTACAGGAGAAGTGATTGAAGTAGGCCGAGATGTTGAATTTATTAAAAAAGGTGATTTAGTTTCTGTTCCATTTAATATAGCTTGCGGTCGGTGCCGTAGCTGTAAGGAGCGGAATACTCATATTTGTGAAAATGTAAATCCAGATCGTCCTGGTTCAGCATATGGTTATGTCGATATGGGAGGATGGGTTGGAGGTCAATCTGAGTATGTAATGGTGCCATATGCCGACTTCCAATTATTAAAATTTCCTGATAAAGACCAAGCAATGGAGAAAATTAGAGATTTAACAATGCTTTCAGATATATTTCCAACTGGATATCATGGTACCGTAAGTGCAGGTGTGAAACCGGGATCAACTGTGTATATCGCAGGTGCAGGTCCAGTTGGTCTCGCTGCTGCCCATTCAGCTCAGTTACTAGGAGCCGCTGTAGTAATTGTAGGAGATTTAAATGAAGAAAGGTTAGCTCAAGCTAGAAGCTTTGGTTGCGAAACAGTTAATTTACGAAATCATTCAAACCTAGGAGAGCAAATCGACCAAATACTTGGAGCACCTGAAGTAGATTGTGCTGTAGATTGTGTAGGATTTGAAGCATCTGCACATGGAGCTTATGCAGTTGAAGCACCTGCTACTGTTTTAAATTCTATTATGCAAATAACACGTGCTGGAGGACGTTTAGGTATACCGGGTCTTTACGTAACTGGGGACCCTGGTGGAATTGATGAGGATGCAAAAATTGGTACGTTAAAAATTCGTCTTGGCTTAGGATGGGCTAAAGCACATACTTTTGTAACTGGTCAAACACCTGTTATGAAATATCATCGCGATTTAATGGCGGCAATTTTGAGTGGAAGAGCTCAAATTGCGAAAGCTGTTAATGCTACAGTAATATCATTAGACGAAGCTCCAAAGGCATATCAAGATTTTGATAAAGGGGCTGCAAGAAAATTCGTCATCGACCCACACGGTCTAGTAAAGTAAGAGATTTCTACAGGAGTTAAATTGAAATAAGCATAGAGGACAAATCTTTGGCTACTTTTCAATAAGAACTAGATAGCATGCTGATATTTTAAGGAGACTTTGAACTTCATTTCTCAAAGTCTCCTTTTTTTCGTTGCTTATTTACCACAAGTATATTTGTATTCAGGTTGTGTCTGAATGAAGAAACTACTTCGAACTTGTCCTGTCCAGTTTTGTAAGGATTCGTACCTACTGTTGTAGTATTTGAAAACCAGATAAGTGGAGTGAAAGAAACAAGCTGTTCAGCATCTCCCTAAACACCGCCAGCCGGAATAGTACTTTGTTTAGCCAGCAGTAAAGGAAGCCCATATTAGAAAGCCAAAGAAGGTTCAATTTGTAGGAATGGTAAATATGATTCACCTTGAGGAGTAAGAGTTAATAGGTTTTAGTAGAGCGGCTGCACGCCATAGCTTAACTTATGGCTTGTAGTTAATAATCGTGTAGAAATCGAAGATGAAGATTGGTCGAAAAATATTGAAGTTAAACAAGTACTTGATGGATTAAATTCAATAAATTCTTTACTTACTATTTAACTTATACTTTTTTAATATTATAATACTCTGTGTATTTGATTGTTTATCATTATCTTGGAGCTTGTGTTGATTTTAAAAGAAGAGACGAAACTAGCTTTTCAATGGATTCTAATAAAATCAACCATTGTGTTTAACAGAGCTTATAGTTTTTACATCCTAGCGAGTAATCAGCGAATTGGTTTTAAAAGAAAATGTACGGAACCTCATTTAGATACATTACGGGGAACCGTATCATAAGTAAGTACGTTTTCTCTGTAAAAAAACAATAAGCCTATTTAAGATATAGCAGTCTTGAATAGGCTTTATTTCTATGATACAAGTAAGAGAGTTATTTATATGGTGAATATATATAAAGAAAATATTTTTCTCCTAGGCAAATTTCATTAAATATTATACATATAAAACACACTTCTGTAATTATTGTCTATGATAAAAATGATTTTAGTAATATGCTATTAAAAAGGAGGCGTAGTATGAAGCAACTTTTTATTAAGCAGAAGGTATTCAGTTTAAGTGGAAAATTTACGGTAAAGGATCAGCAGGAGAAGGATGTTTATTACGTGGAGGGCAGTTTTATGCAAATTCCAAAAACGTTCTCCATTATGAATGCAGCAAGAGATGAGGTCGCGCTTATTACGAAAAAGGTGTTCAGCTTTTTACCGAAGTTTTTTGTTGAAGTAAACGGTCAAGAGGTGTTAACGATTAAGAAGGAGTTTTCTTTCTTTAAAGCACGCTATACAATTGATGCGGCAGGTATTGAGGTAGAAGGTAACTGGTGGGATATGGATTTTCAAATCTTACAGCATGGTGAAGTCGTCGGTAAAGTGAATAAGGAGTGGTTCACTTGGGGTGATAGCTACAAGGTACAAATATTGAATGAAGAGATGGAAGCTATCATTATTGCGCTCGTTGTCGCAATTGATTGTGTAAAGGCTGACCACGCTACTGCTTCCTCAGCAGCGGCGACTTAACGTAGGGACGTACTATATAAAATGCTTAGAGGTTTTCTTTAGAAATTCAAATTTTGGAAATATATTAAAAAAGTGGGGAATCTCAAAAGAATTCCCTGCTTTTTATTATGGAATTTTTATGTGAAGACCTTAAAGTATAAAAAGATAAACTATAACAGGTTAAATCGATTAAGAGTTAGTCTGTTTTTTGTTTATACTTACTACTTTTTTAATAAAATCGAATTTATGAAAAGAAACTTATCATTTTGGCGGTATTTACCTTAATTTTATGATTCTGTTAGCGATTGCTGCCGTTTTTTTTCTAGTCACGGTTTATAATTTTGGCCGAAATAACGATGCTCGAAATTTTGCATAAAATAGTTTGTGAATTTTTATAAAAAATGCAGCTAGAACTTGGTGCAGTGAACCGTATCATAAATAGAGTCGGTTTTAAAACATAGCTAGAGGTGATACAAATTAATGTATCACCTTTTAGATCGTTTACTTACTAAGAGGAAACATTTATATGTTAATGAATTTATAAATTTGATTACCTTTATCCAATAACACTTATCAATATTCCTTCAGAAGAACCCTATAATTGACCGGAAATAATATTCTGAATTATAGAAATTTAAATATTTTCTATAAATAAAAGACTCTAAAAATTCCTATATCCACCTTTACTGATCTAAAATTTTTTATGCTTACAATATGTTATTTTGACGCATCTATTAACAAATTTAATAGGAGTTCGTTCTATTATTATTAATATAATACCTAGAGTGTATTATTATTCATTTTTAATAATAAATATAATGTGTTGCGCTTAGTATTTTTGTGTGCAAAAGGGTATATGAATTAATTTTCATAGCAATAATTCATGAAAAAATAAATTGACACTCAATTGTTTATGACTTAATATGAGTCTCAGCATAATAATATAGCTCTTATTAATAACCGTTGAGACGAGGGGTCGAAGATACGGTGGCCAAACAATTTAGTTCAAAATGAATTAAATCCAGTGGGCCGAACCTGAGCACAAAATTTACTTTTGTGAACAATAAGAGGAACAGCAGCTGATAGTATTCGAAGCTTTCCTTAAATTGGGTGAGCTTTTTTTTATGCCCTAAAATCTATTATTTTGTTAGGAGCAGTGAAAATTGTCAGAAAAAGTATTATTCACATCGGAGTCTGTATCGGAAGGACATCCAGATAAAATTGCAGATCAAATCTCAGATGCAGTATTAGACGCAGCATTATCACAAGATCCGTTATCACGTGTGGCATGTGAAGTATTCACAACTACAAACACAGTAATTGTTGGTGGAGAGATCACTACAAAAGCAGAAATTGATATCGAAAAAATTGCCCGTGATACCCTAATCGGCATTGGTTACACAGATGATAAGTTCGGCATTGATGGTCATAACTGCAATGTACAAGTTTTAGTACACACGCAATCTCCTGATATCGCAATGGGTGTTGATTCTTCAAGCGATACAAAAGAAGTTGGTGCAGGTGACCAAGGGATTATGTTCGGTTTTGCGACTAATGAAACTGAGAACTATATGCCTTTAGCAATTGAAATGGCGCATATGCTTGTAAAACGTGCAACGGAGCAACGTAAAAATGGTCAATTCAAATGGGCTCGCCCAGATATGAAATCACAAGTAACAATTGATTATACAGATAGTATGCAACCTAAAATTGATACTGTTTTAATGTCAATACAACATGATGATGATTTTGACCGAGCTGCATTCATTGATTACGTTACAGAAAATGTAATTAAAGCTGTTGCAAAGCAATTTGGTATGAATGAAGACTTCCGCATTTTAATTAATCCGACTGGTCGTTTCGTAGTAGGCGGACCACACGGAGATGCAGGTTTAACAGGACGTAAGATTATTGTTGATACTTATGGCGGCGCAGCTCGTCATGGTGGTGGCGCATTCTCTGGTAAAGACTGTACAAAAGTTGACCGTTCAGCGGCTTACGCAGCGCGATACGTTGCGAAAAATATTGTTGCAGCAGGCTTGGCAGATAAATGTGAAATCCAATTATCATATGCAATTGGTGTAAGTGAACCAATTAGTATCGCTTTAGAAACATTTGCTACAGAAAAAGTAGCGAAAGAAGAAATTTTAAAAGCGATTCGTCAATTATTCGACTTAACTCCAACTGGCATTATTAACATGCTAAATCTACGTAAACCACAATATCAACAAGTTGCAGCTTATGGTCACTTTGGACGTAGTGATGTAAACGTAACTTGGGAAATAACAGACAAAGTTTCGAAATTACAGCAACTCTTAGCAGTTGCTATGGGACAATAATGCAGTGCGTGCAAGATCGAGTGGCTACAGAGGAGTTTTTAGTCACTCAAGACCGCATGCCATTATTTGAGGCTTTAGTCAATTATGCTAAACAAGAAGTTACGCCGTTTGATGTACCTGGACATAAAATGGGGTTACAAGAAAACCCATTAAAATGGGCGCTTGGCGAAATGACATTAAAAATGGACGTAAACTCGATGAAGGAGCTTGATTTATTAAGTCATCCGGAATCGGTTATTAAAGAAGCTCAGCAATTAGCTGCACAAGCATTTAATGTAGACTACGCTTACTTTTTAGTAAATGGAACTACTGTAGGTATTCTGGCGATGATTTTAGCGACATGTAAACAAGGAGATACATTGATCGTTCCTCGTAACTGCCATAAATCAGTTATGAACGGCATTATATTAAGTGGAGCAAAACCAGTATTTATTCAACCTGAAGTTGATCAACATTTTGGTATTGCACACGGAATTTCAGTTGAACATGTAAAATCGGCGCTTGCAGAAAATCCACAAGCGAAAGCTCTACTTGTGACGTATCCAACATATTTTGGATCGATGAATAAACTACAAGAAATTTGTCAACTCGCACATGAACAAAATGTAATAGTTATTGTTGATAGTGCACACGGAGCGCATTTAACATTTTTACCTGATGCTAACGATGCGATTAGTGCTGGTGCAGATGCAGTAACGATGAGTATGCATAAAACTGGGGGTTCATTAACGCAAAGTTCGCTTCTTTTACTACAAGAAAAACGAATTGATTCGAAGCATTTGCAAAAAGTATTAAATATGCTTCAAACGACGAGTGCAAATTATTTATTAATGAGTTCTTTAGATGTAGCACGAAGAGATTTAGCGGTGTTTGGACAACAACGTTATAGCAATTTAAAGTCAATTGTTGATGCGGCAGTTGAAGAAATTGAAAATAATTCACGCTATGAAGTACTTAAAGCTGAATACGTACATCAAAATTTCAATCAATCATATGATTGGACGAAACTTGTTATTCGTGTAAACGATATCGGTTTAACTGGTTTTGAAGTTTACACAATATTGAAACAACAGTATGGGATTCAATTAGAACTTGCTGAAGGCTATGTCATAATGGCAGTCATTAGTCATGCTGATACGAATGAAACAATTGGTAAATTAGTACATGCGTTAAAAGATATAGAACTAAATCACGCTAAAAAAGATGCGATTCAGTCAGTTTATGTGACAGCGAATCAAATAAATAGATTAGCAATGACACCGCAACAGGCGTGTAATGCAGAAACAGAAACAATTTTAATTTATGATGCGGTAGGTCGAATTAGTGCAGATTCATTAATGATTTATCCACCGGGAATACCATTAGTAATCCCCGGAGAAGTTATTTCAGAGGAATTAGTAGAATTATATAACTTCTATTTTCTTAATTTTGGGAATGTTCTAAACGAAACTGAAGAAGAAAATTTTATAACAGTCGTAAGGGAGATAGATAAATGAGCATTGAATTATCAACATTAGGTAGACACGTATTAATCGAATTTTATGGTTGCCCAAGTGAAATTATTGAGCAAAACGCTTTAATCGAGCAGTTTATGAATGAAGCTGCAGACTATTCTGGGGCAACAATTGTAGAATCTTGCTTCCATCATTTCAACCCATATGGTGTTTCGGGTGCAGTCATTATTGCTGAATCACATTTAACGATTCATACTTGGCCAGAATACGGATTTGCTTCTGTAGATGTTTATACTTGTGGCGACTCAGTAAGTCCTTGGAAAGCAGCAGAATATTTAGAACAAAAACTGCAAGCGAAAAAGACAGAATCATTTGAAGTACCTCGTGGAATGGCTGATAAAATTCGCCAATTTGCAGAACAAGAAATTGATACAATTCTAGTAAAACAAGAAGTATTAGAGGACGTGATTTAATGAAATGGTATACAGAACAATGGAGCAATAACTGTAAATTTTCAATCGGATACAACGAAGAAATTCATAGTGAACAATCTCCATTCCAAAAAATAGATTTTTATAAAGGTGAGGAGTTTGGTACTTTCTTCACTTTAGACGGATTGATGATGGTCAACGAAAAAGATGAGTTCATTTATCATGATATGATTACGCACCCAGCATTCGCTACCAATCCAGATATAAAAAAAGTATTAATTATCGGTGGTGGTGATGGTGGTACTGCTCGTGAAGTACTACGTTACTCATCAGTAGAAAAAGTAGTAATGGTTGAAATCGATGAGTTAGTATTCCGTTTAAGCCAAAAATACCTGCCAATTACAGCTGCTGGTGTTGAAGAAGATTCACGTATGGAAATGATTTTCGATGATGGCTTAGCTTACGTTCAAAACGCAGCTGATCAATCATTCGATTTAATATTAGTAGATTCTACTGATCCAATTTCAGTCGGTGAAGGTTTATTTACAACAGCTTTCTATAAAGAATGTTACCGTGTATTAAACGAAAAAGGAATTCTAATTAACCAACACGAATCACCATACTTCACGGAGTATGCAGAAAACATGCGCAAAGCACATAAAAAAATTAAAGGTATTTTCCCAATCGCAAGTGTATATCAATTCCATATGCCAACATATCCATCGGGACACTGGCTATTCGGATTTGCTTCAAAAGCGTTACATCCAATTAAAGATGTTCAAGTAGATGCTTGGGACAAATTTGCTCTAAAAACGAAATATTACAATACAGATTTACATGTTGGTGCATTCGCCCTTCCTACATTTGTAAAAGAGGCGCTTGATCGTGATGAATAAACTTTAAAACTCTTACGACAGAGGATTATTGGGACTTTGTGGAGCTTGTTGCGAAGGAAGTTGAGACTTCGTTAAATTTATATTTGAGTGCAGTATAATAACCTTACTTATCCTCCGTATCACAAGTAATAGTACCAGAAGTTTAAACTTATTGTGTAAAAAAGTGAATAAACAAAAAAAGTCGCCTCATGTGCGACTTTTTTTGTAGGTCTTAAGATGGAAGATAAATAGTATTTAATAGAAATATTGACAATTATTTTTCGGACAACTAAGCTTAATTAAAATAGAGCTGCAGAGGGGATTGCCAGTGGAATTCATTAAATTAAATTGTCCGAATTGTAATGGGAAAATTGAATATAGAGAGGGACAATCATTCAAATGTCCTTTTTGTGAAACTGAAATAATGTTGAAAGAAAATAAAGTTTATTATGTTGATCAGACGATTAATAATTATTATGGTACAACTTCTGCGAATAAAGCTACACGTCCAAAACCGAATTTAAAAGCGCTTTTAATAATACCGATTGTCATCCTTTGTATATTCCTTGGCTATTTTCTTTTGAGCGGCAATCAAACAGAATATGGTAACCATAAGGACCTAGCTGTTCGGAAAATGCCTGAAAGCGAAGTTCTTTTATTCTTTTTAAAAGATATTTTTGATAAAGGTGGAGCAATGCCGACTAAAGAAGAGATCGCAAGTATCCGTTATTTAAAGGCATACTATTCTGAAGATCAATGGCATTTTGATTACAGTCTCGACGATCCGTTTACAAATAAGCAAGCCAAAATTTCTAACTATACCATTATGGATAAGTTATTAAATACACAAAAAATTGAACAAAAAGATTTTGAAGCCTTTACTGGTCTGACGGTATTGAATTTGATGGGTGATTATGAAATATCACAAAGTGAAAATGTAAGCTTCCGACATCTGGAAGGTTTAAAAAGCTATACAGGTAGCTTTAATGAATCATTTAGTAAAATTGCTGAATATTTTAGCGATAAGTCTAATGTTGTAGAACTCTCTGTTCAAATCCGAAGTAATGATGAACTTGCTTTATTATTAGAGTTTCCTAATCTTCAATCACTTGAAATTTCGTATCACAACGAGACGGTTACAGACTACCCTCTTCTGAATAAACTGCCATTAAAATCATTGTCTTTAAGATCTGCCAATGATTTGAAGTGGTTGTCTTCATTAACTGATTTAGAGTCGTTAGCAATAGATTTGAGTGAAGCGACAGATTTTAGCTCGTTCTATTCACTGAATCAATTACAAGAATTGAAACTTACAGCGGTGAAAAATTTAAAAACGCTTGATTTTATCCAAAACATGCCTAACTTGCAAACGCTTGATCTTGAAAATATGGATATTACGAATGTAGAACACCTTAGAAATAAGTCTTCATTGACAAAGTTGCGTTTAGCTTCTCTTTATAAATTAGAATTGTATGATATTGTGAACAGCCTGACTTCACTGACCGATTTATCGATAACTGGTTATAGTGGCCAAATAGCATCGATTGTAGCACCCCATTTAAAAAAAGCCGAATTAAAAAGTTCTTTCTTATCCAAGTTAGAGGCACCTGCTTTAAAAGATTTAACTGTTGAGATAAGTGGGGGACAGTCGTATTTGAATGGAGCAGAATTACTGAAATACCCACAGCTAGAACAACTTACAGCGATGGAGTCTGGCGATTTTACAGGCATTCGTTCTTTAAATCGTTTGCCAAATCTGCAAACCATAAATTTAAATGAAACATCTTTTTATGAAGAGACGAGTGAATTATTCAATTTACAGCATGTAAAAACGTTAAATTGTAATGACTGTAAGTTTCAAATTAATAGTCAAAATTCATTTAACAACAACATACTGGAACATTTAACTTTGAATAATGTATCCTTCCGAATAGGTAATGGTGACTGGGTGCATGAAGTTGATAAGGTTATGCCTTACTTTGCTGGCTTTTCAGCTCTGCGTTCATTCACAATACAAGATAGTTCACTACAATCGTTAAGTTTTATGGGGAATTGGCAACAAATTGAGGTGCTTCATTTGGAAAATAACGCTATTTCAAATGTAGAGCCATTAGTGAATTTGCCTAATTTGAAAAAGCTATATATTTTAGGAAATCAGGTGCAAAATAAATCTGTTCTAGACAATGGAATAGTGATTTATTGATATATATCCTCAAAATATTAATGAATTTAATTTCAGCAAAGTGTTTAGTATAATATAGGACAATATAACAGTGGTTGTTCTAGAAAAGCATTTATGGGAAGATCTTAAAAAAAATCCATTTGACGTTTTATACTATTTTTTGTATTATATTGAAGAAAAGAATGCCCGGACTAAAACGGGAGAGGTTCATAGCAAATACCCTCTATAAAAAACTATGGAAACATGACAATATGCCATGTCCATATCGGACGTGGCTTTTTTTATGTTTTTACTTATGTTTTAATAGAATGATTGGTGATGCCTCTCTTGAAAAGTGTTGGGAAACATTTTACAAGGGGGTTTTTTTATGTCTGGCCGAAGCCGTTAAGAAAGATTGAAGTATTTAACTTATTAAGGCACACAATATTCGTTAAAAAACTAAGAAGAAAACAGCACTTTTTCTTAGAGTACTGTTTTTCGATATAAGGGAGTTTTTATAGATGAAGCAGGAAAAGGCAATTGTTGTATTTAGTGGAGGTCAGGACAGTACAACCTGTTTGTTTTGGGCAAAAGAACGTTTTGAAGAGGTAGAGGCAGTAACTTTTGATTATGGTCAAAGGCATCATCTTGAAATTGAATGTGCGAAGAAGATAGCAGAGGATCTCGGTGTTAAACATCACATTCTTGATATGTCACTTCTGAATCAACTTGCTCCGAATGCATTGACACGACAAGACATAAAGGTAGAAGAGGGAGAAAACGGTGAGCTTCCATCGACTTTTGTACCTGGCCGAAATCTTCTCTTTCTTTCATTTGCAGGCGTTTTAGCGAGTCAAGTAGGAGCTAAGCATATTGTAACTGGCGTTTGTGAAACGGATTTTAGCGGATATCCGGATTGCCGAGATGTTTTTATTAAATCCTTGAATGTAACGTTAAATTTATCGATGGATGATTCTTTTGTGATTGATACACCGTTGATGTGGTTGAATAAGGCACAGACATGGGAGCTTGCTGATCAGTTTGGGGCACTTGATTTTGTACGGGAAAGAACGTTGACTTGTTATAACGGTGTAATAGCAGATGGCTGTGGTGAATGCCCAGCATGTAAACTGCGAAAAAAAGGGCTTGATGAGTATTTGAATTACAGGAAGGAGTCTTAAAACATGTCAGATTTTAAAATCGTCGATAAGCTCCAAAAGATAGATGAAGATATTCAAAGAAATCAATTGATCTATCATGCAAAGCGTGTTCTCATAAGCAAAGAATTTACCTTCGATGCTGCTCATCATTTACATAATTATGAGGGGAAATGCAAAAATCTACACGGTCATACGTATCGTGTAATATTAGGACTGAGTGGATACACAGATGATCGCGGTTTGGTGATTGATTTCGGCGATATAAAAGCAATATGGAAACAAAAAATAGAGATTCATTTGGATCACCGCTATTTAAATGAAACGCTTCCGCCCATGAATACGACGGCAGAGAACATTGTTGTTTGGATTTACGAAAAGTTGGCTCAGGCCTTGCTTGACGAACAAAGGTATAACGGTGCGCGTGTAGAGTTTATCAGGCTATACGAAACTCCGACAAGCTATGCAGAAGCGAGACGGGAGTGGATGGAAGTTGAGTAAGGTACCTGTTATAGAAATTTTTGGACCGACGATTCAAGGTGAGGGAATGGTCGTTGGCCAGAAGACAATGTTTGTGAGAACTGCCGGCTGTGATTATTCCTGTTCTTGGTGTGATTCATCGTTTACATGGGATGGCAGCGGAAAGCATCTTATAGTCCAAATGACAGCGGAAGAGATTTGGTCTGAGTTGAAACGTCTTGGAGGCAATGGTTTTTCATTTGTCACGATTTCAGGCGGCAATCCTGCACTCTATCAAAATTTGGAAGAACTCATTGCCATTTTAAAAGAAAACGACATAAAGGTCGGAGTGGAAACACAGGGAAGCAGGTGGCAAAAATGGATGTATGAGATTGATGAACTGACAATCTCGCCAAAGCCACCTAGTTCTGGAATGACCACAGACTATTCGGTGCTCACTGATATCTTTGAAAAGCTAAAAAAACGAAACAGTAATCATCATATATCCCTCAAAGTAGTCGTTTTTAATCAAGAGGATTACGATTATGCTAAACAAATTCACCATCGATATCCAACGATTCCTTTTTATCTCCAAGTCGGTAATGATGATCTCACGACGACTGACAATTCACGATTAATACTACATTTATTAGATAAATATCATGCGCTGATTGATAGAGTGATTAAGGATGAGGAATTCAGAGATGTCAAAGTACTGCCACAGTTGCATGCCCTTGTTTGGGGGAATAAAAGAGGTGTATAGATAGTGTGCCATTACAAGAATAGGCGTCTGCTGTTAACCTTCGAATCGAAAGGGAAAAGATCAGAACTGGTCTAGGTGTGTATAAATGTCAAAATAACAATGTACATTTTTGCTATTCTAAGCATGTACCCATTCGCTGATCAACTACTTTTCTATACAAGTGCGTGAATAGTTACAACTTGACACGCTGCCTCTACTCGCATGATTCGATAGCCTAGAACCCAGCTATATCAAGGGCTGGCTAACCGGTCAAGTCTATCATGCTCGCCACTTCCTGTAACAAAGGAAATCAAAAATGTACTTGGTTAAACAAGCATTTTTGTACATATTTATTTAACGTTTATAGGTGTGAAAGTATAGGCTAATTGGGCCTATACTTTTTTTGCGCACCCAGCATGGATGGAATCTATAGAATACATACCTGAACCGTGAAGACAGAAGTAGTAACTAGCCAAGTGCAAGGGTGCTCGTGGCGATGCGGAATCTGAAAAAAGCATGTGGCCATTCTCTAGCCTGAGGAACACGAACTTCATTTTTTGAAACCTACTAATAAACAAAACTGTATTTTTCACAAATAATAAAAAATCCTACCATTTTATCTACTTTCCAATCTATTTTTGTGTTAACTTATTATTAATCAAGGTTAACTCAATTTGAGGGGAATAGGAGGAAATGACATCAAGTATTTCAAAAGTAAGATGGAGGAATAAAATGATCCGAAAGTTTTCTACATATGATCTTGCCCAGATTTCATTGCTAGCTTGTCTTATTATCGTTACAGGCATGTTTAAAATTCCAACAGGTTTTCCTGGGTCTGAATTTCAATTATCAGCACCTATTGCAGTTGCGATTGCTGCGGTATTTGGATTTAAGCGATATTTTCTAGCAGGAATCATTGCAAGTTTAATCTTATTTTTATTAGGTATACACTCAATCTTAAATGTGGAGATCTCCTTAATTTTTCGATTGACTGTAGGCTTACTTATTGTTTTATTTGGGACTTCCATTCCGGTACTTGTTTTGGCAGGCCCCATTGGAACAACGATTGCTAGATTTGGTTTGGCTTTTACGTTAGGGACTCCATTTTTACCGTTATTAGTTTTGGCTATTCCAGGCATGGTAATCACAGCTGTTAGTGTTTATCCCATAACGAAGTTGTTACAAACAATTAATAGGAAAGTAGCAGGTAATAATCATGTTAAAAACGTGTTATAGCATACGAATGCGTGCGGCTGAAAGAAGTCCTGAACTAGGGGAAAAGCATATATCTGGTGGTGAACGGATAGGGAGTAAATCTCAGATAGAGCCCATTGTAAAACAGCTATTGAATAAAGCAAGTAATCATTCACGTGGAGATGCTGACTTTATTCAAATTACCGTTGAAAAAATAGCGCATGATCAGATACAGTATTTGCCACCCTTAGAAATTACGACAGTTGAGGCGGTTTCAATCGAAAAGGCCCATAGTGAAGCAAGAAAGATACTAACATCTTTAGGTGTTTCGGAACATGCACTAAATGTTGCTTTTCATCAACTTGCTAGTAATCAAAACCTCCGTGGGGCAATCATCCTAAATAGTAAAACCGGCTTAGGGCTTGACGGTCGGGGGCAAAAGGGTGTGCGTGTATCACGAATCGATTGGCAAGACACTAATGAGGAGCTTAATGAGCGTGTCCGTGAAGCATTGGCTTTGGCGACGAAAGTGGCGAATTCTCCGTTTACAATTGCAGAATTATGTTGGTCTGATGATCCAGATTACGTGACTGGATATGTAAGTAATCGTGCCATTGGTTATGTCAGAATTACACCGTTAAAAAGAGAAGGTTGTGAGAGTGGAGGGCGTATTTATTTTGTGTCAGATGAAGTTGAACTAGAATCTTTTATAGACTATTTAGAAAGCGTACCGGTTCTCATTAAGGGGGATTGAAAAATGGATCATTGGTTTCAGCGGGAACTACAATTAATAGAAGAGAAAGGGTTGACAAGGAAGTTACGTTCGTTTTCAAATGGAAATGAGAGCGAGATCATCATGAATGGTAAGAAATTCTTGCTTTTTTCATCTAATAACTATTTAGGTCTTGCAACTGATTTCCGATTGAGAAAGAAAGCATCTGAAGGTATTAGTACATACGGTACAGGAGCTGGTGGTTCGAGATTAACAACCGGAAATTTCGTCATTCATGAACAGCTTGAATCTGAAATTGCAGATTTTAAAAAAACGGAAGCCGCTATTGTTTTCAGCAGTGGTTATTTAGCGAACATTGGTGTGATTTCGAGTGTGATGAAGGCAGGGGATATGATATTTTCTGATGCCTGGAATCATGCGAGTATTATAGATGGTTGTCGACTTAGTCAAGCAAAAACAATTGTTTATGAACATGCGGATATGGTGGATTTAGAGCATAAATTGAGGCATTCACGTGGAGATGGAAAGAAGTTAATTGTGACGGATGGCATCTTTAGTATGGATGGTGATATTGCTCCACTTCCCGAAATCGTTGCGTTAGCAAAGAAATACAATGCTTACATAATGATTGATGATGCGCATGTGACAGGTGTCTTAGGAAGTGATGGTCGTGGTACTGCTGATTATTTTGGATTGAAAGATGACATTGATTTTACAGTAGGCACGTTGAGTAAAGCGATTGGTGCAGAAGGTGGTTTTGTGGCGACGTCGTCAATTGCAAAAAACTATTTACTGAATAACGCTAGATCATTTATTTTCCAAACGGGTTTATCTCCAAGTGCGATTGAAGCAGCGCGAGAAGGGATTGCTATTATTCAAAATGAGCCCGAACGCAGGGAACGATTGTTGAAAAATGCTAAGTATTTACGTTTGAAATTGGAGGAATCCGGTTTTGTAGTTACGGAAGGGGAAACACCAATTCTATCTCTTCTTATTGGTGATGCCCATGAAGCTATGCAATTTTCTGAGAAACTTCTGGATGAAGGTGTCTTTATTCCGGCGATTCGACCACCAACTGTGCCAAAAGGGTCAAGCCGGTTGCGGATTACAGTGATGGCTACACATACAATGGAGCAGCTCAATACAGTCATAAATAAAATTGAAAAAATAGGAAAAGAAATGGGTATTGTATAATCCTTATATGATCAAGAACGATACCGAGAGTAATTCTTTTGATATATTGAAAGTTTAATGACTCAAAATTGAAGATTTAAATCTGAAAACAATAGATCTTAATAAACCCCTGATTCTTCTAATTTGCGTAGAAAAATCAGGGGTTTAATTTATACCATTTTACAAATGATTCAATGCTTTGACGCTCACTTTGACTGTTAAATCATGCTTTCCACCTGAATAAACACCTTCAACTGGGCTTATATCCGAATAATCACGGCCAATGCATAAAATAATGTGATTTTCTAATACTTCTACATTATTAGTTGGATCAAGACCAATCCAGCCGATCCCTGGGATCATAACTTCTACCCAAGCGTGGGTTGCAATATCACCGACCAAGGCAGAGTTTTCATCGACGTATAAATAGCCGCTCACATAGCGTGCTGGAATTTCTTTAGCTCTTAGTACTGCAAGCATGACATGTGTGAAATCCTGACAAACGCCTCGCTTAAGGGAAAAGGCTTCGCTTGCAGTTGTCGTAACATTGGTTGCACCAGGAACGTATTCAAAAGTAGAGTATAAATATTGCATTAAATTTAATGAAAATAGTACAGGATTTTCAGCATGACCAATGGCATGATAAACTTCCTCTAACTGATTTTCTGTCATATACGTAAAATGTGTAAACTTTAAATAGGGCAAATAATGTTCATAAAACAGTTTCGAGTGAAAAATGGTCTGCATTTCTGGTGAATATTGAATGCGATGAATAAATGGTGCACGTTGAATGCTGACAATAGAGGTCGATTGAATTTCTAGCTCTTGATGCTGCTCAGGTATATAAAATGTGCCAACCGTATTGCCCCATATATCTGTATGCTCACGAGTTAAAGATGAAGGAGTGATGGCAATTCGATAGGATAATAAGCGCTGACGCTCATCACCCCTTGGCTTTAAGCGGATTGTATTTAAGCTTTGATCGACTTCAGACTCATATTGAAAAATATTAGTATGTTGAATTTCAAATTTCATTGTGTCCGCTTCCTTTAGATTACTGACTTGCTTGTTGAAAGGGAGCTGTGGATGATTCCTTTCAAAGTTGTACGCTGGGTTCATATAAATGATAAATTGTTGCAAATGTATTGCCAAAATCAATACATTGACACAATCTTTCCTCCATTAACAAAATAGTTTCCTCTAAGGAAATATTCCATAAATCTACATTCATCACAGCAAATATTAAACTCTTTAATGGAGTATGAAGCTCTAAAAATCTTGCTGAAAGAGGATCGTTTTCTAAACAAATAAATGCTTCTTCTAATTTTTCTAAGCAAAACATCACTGAACGTGGAAAATGCTTATCCTGTAATAAATATTGAATAACATTAAGTAAATTGGTTTGTCGATGCTTGCTCAAATAAGATTCCGTCGCCTCCGATAAATCGAGTAAAAACGATCCGTCCGCTTCTATTAAAGAGATGGCTACTTCCTTATGTTGCTCCAGTATAATTAAAGCCATACGAATCGTCTTTTCTATACGTTCTAACCATTTCCCAACTTGCATGAAATAAAAGGGTAAATCTCGATCCATCGAGCCTTCGATAAGCCCCGTTACCGTCAAAGAAGTTTTTCGAACATTTTGTAAAAAAGAGTTAAGAACAATTAGTGGAATTGGTCTTTCACGTTTCATCATTTCTTGCTGTAATGATAAATAAAAAGCATTTTGCAATTCCCAAAGCTCAATGGGTATGCTATCTCGCGTTACACGGGCGTTTTCTCGAACCGCACGTAAAGTAGCATGGAGGGCGTTCCAGTTATTATTAGAAAAGAGTAGATATTCGATAAGTGGATTGACTCGAATCGACTCATAAAAGGACAAGTATTCTTCCTTCGAAGCACAAATATTTAACACCGCTTCCCAATGATCGATGTATTCATTTTCTTTGCCAGATTGCTCCAACATATTCAACAGCTGTACTTGTAATATATGTGCATTTGTTTGTGATCGTTCACTATATCGTGCCATCCAGTATAGTGCATCGGCTACTCGACTTAGCATACTGCAATTCCTCCTTTAATATCCATGTATCTTTTGCTCCTCCGCCCTGGGAAGAATTCACGACTAAAGATCCTTCTTTTAATGCTACACGCGATAAACCTCCAGGAAGCACATACATATCCTCGCCCTTCATTACATAAACACGCAAATCGACATGACAAGGATAAAATCTCCCTTCCTGAAAAGCTGGTGCTCTAGATAGACTAATTGTTGGCTGTGCAATGTATTGAACCGGGTTTTCCAATATTTTTTCTTTAAAAATAGCAATTTCTTCATCACTCGCATGCGGACCAATTAGCATATCATAGCCACCTGAGGCACTAACGTTTTTTATGACAAGCTCTCTCATATGCTCAAGGACCCAACCTCGCTGTCTATCATCAGCTAGATGATAAGTCTCTACATTACGTAAAATAGGTTCCTCATTCAAATAATAGCGAATCATATCCGGTACATAGGCATACATCGCTTTATCATCAGCAACACCATTACCAACAGCATTTAAAATAGCAATATTTCCAGCCTTATAAGCAGCCATAATATGAGGGACTCCAAGTAAAGAATCCGCACGAAAAACAGCAGGGTCTAAAAAATCATCATCAATTCGACGGTAAATAATATCAATTTGCTCTAGACCGTAGATTGTCTTCATGTACACTTTATTATCTCGGACAACTAAATCACGCCCTTCGACAAGCTGAATATTGAGTTGCTGTGCTAAGAAAACATGATCGTAATAGGCCGAATTATACATACCTGCTGTTAAGAGGACAGCTTTAGGTTCTCTATCTGGGTTCATAGAAGGTGGCCGATGAGCGAGAAGTGCCTTCTTCATAAAGGCCATTTGTTTATCGAGTGACTGGATCGTATGTTTAGAGAAAAATTCAGGATACACTTCCTTCATCACAGATCGATTTTGAAAAACATAGGATATCCCTGAAGGATTGCGTAAATTATCTTCTAACACGTAGTAAACGCCATTTTCATCACGAATCAAGTCTATGCCTGCTAAAAAAATATGATTATCAATAGGTACATTTACACCAAGCATTTCTTTATAATAATACGGATTGTTTTCAACGAGCTGTTTCGGAATAAGGCCATCCTCAAAAATGGACTGTTCATGGTAAACATCATGTAAAAAACAATTTAAGGCTTTCACACGCTGCTTCATACCAGATTCAATTTCTTCCCACTGTTCATATGGAATAATAATAGGTATAAAATCAAAGGGCATTGTCCGCTCTGTTCCACCTTGTGCACCATATACGGTAAATGTAATGCCTTGTTTAAGGAATGTTGATTGTGCTTGCTGATATTTTTCATCTAATTGTTCCTTAGTGAAAGCATTGAGCTTATGGTGGAAAGACCGATAATGAGGCTTCGGTTGATTACCTTCGAACATCTCATCAAAAAACATACCAGATTCATAGAACTTCATCATATGGATCGCCCTCCGAATTTAAGTAGTAGAGAAAACGTGTTACACTTAGTAAGAATCAATTTCGCCTTGGCAAAATTGTAGTAAATGGGTACCAATTGAAATGGAACCACATCTGCATTCATCTCATCACTTTTAGAGGAATGAAGATAAATACATATAAAAGGAGCTTATAAAATGACAATCATTAATTTAATGCAAGCTTATGAGCTAGACAAGCTTTCAAAATTAGATTTTACTGATGAGGAGATTGTACGTACATTGCAAACAGGGGATGTATCAGTTTGGCAGGAAAAAGTACCAAACTATGAATTTTCCGAAACAATGGCACTTTACCAAGAAGGGGAGCAAAGGTTTTTAAATGCTCTGCACGGTAACTACAGTATCAAATATGTAACTTTGCCAGGCATTCAGCGCTTATTGTATATTCGTTTCCAATTAGAAGAAGGGAAAGATTATCAATTGTTAGAAACAGGAATCCAACATTTAACTTGTGATGAGGAAGTTATTGCTAAGCTTCAACATATGCTATCAACAAACTGGTCTCTAGCAAAACAAGTAGATGGGACGTATAGTATTTTTGTAAAGTAACGGTTTTTCATACGGAAATCGACAAAAATCCAAATAATACCATGCGTGTTGTGAGAAGAATCGACACGTATAGTTATCCGTCTTTTTATTTTTCGAATCGTCTCAGAGCATTTAACTCACTAGATTTAAATATTCATTTTTTTCGTGTTTTATGCCTAAAAAATGAAACTTTCATAAAAACTTTTAAAAAAGGTGATTTTCTTTCTAAAGGGAATCATCTTTTTTTTGCTCATGAATAGAACATTTGTTCCGGATTGTAAAAAAGAGCTTGTTTTTCACCATAAAGTTCCCAAATTTATATTTGGGAACGTTTTTTCGTGGTAAAATAGAAAAAATAGAGGTGATTTTATGGAAAAGCCGAAGCTACCAAAAATAATGAGAGATTTCCTTGTTTATTTAACGACGATTAAAGGGAAGTCTCACCGCACAAGAAAAGAATACGAATATGATTTGACATTATTCTTTCGTTTTTACATAGCCATTCAAAATGATCATGATAGTTCAGATTTAACGAAAATAGATATTTCTACTATTTCAATAGAAGAAATTCGTGAAATGACACTAGAGGATCTTTATTTATTTATGGAATATTGCGAGGTCCAGCGAGGGAATTCAGCATCTGCAAGAGCGCGTAAAGTAGCAACATTGAAGTCATTTTTTAAATATTTAAAAGGAAAACGACGTTTACTAGAGGAAAATCCGGCAGATGAACTAGAAACGCCAAAAATAGGACGGAAAAAACCTATCTATATGAACATCGAGGAAGCCACGCAATTTATCGATGGCATCCAGCCAAATCGTGCTTCACCAAGGAATTATTGTATGATGATGTTTTTCTTAAATTTAGGGATTCGTGTGACAGAGCTTTGTCAGCTCAATAGGTCATCTATACAAGGTCGCTACTTAACGGTTGTTGGTAAAGGGAATAAGGAGCGGACAGTTTATTTGAATGATAGCTGCATCCAGGCACTTGCAGACTATGAAAATAGCGGAAAGACGGCCTTTAAAGGGATTGAAGAAGAGCCTCTTTTCGTCTCACAAAAGGGAACACGCTTCACCCGTCAAACCGTTGCAAAAATCGTTAAACAAATTAATCAGCAATCCGGGCTTCAAAAAGAACGACTGACGCCACATAAGTTACGTCATACATCCGCTACGATGATGTATAAATCAGGGGCAGATATTCGAAGTCTCCAACATATTTTGGGCCATTCAAGTGTAGCAACAACGCAAATCTATACACATATTGAAGATGAAGAGTTGCAACATGTACTCGAAAATAATCCGTTTAATATTGTTCGAGCAAGATAATTTTCATTCGCTGAAATAGAGAATCTCAGTTTAAGAACGCTTATACAGAGGCATAATTGATGACAACTTTCCAAAATATTAAAGGAAATCTTATTAATCAAATAGAATATTTTATATTGTATAGAACATATACAGAATAGGAATCAAAAATCGTTTGATAAGGGGAGTAGCTTATGAATCAATTAATTAACGACCGTCTATGCGAAACAAGAAATAACTTACTAGAGGAGATTAAAGTATTAAGTGATACTCAGTTGAATGCAAAGCCTGATGCAAACAGTTGGAGTATCGCCCAGGTTTGCCATCACTTAGCTTTAGTGGAGGAGTCTTCTGTAAAAGCGATTGCATGGGGATTGAAACAAGAAGATAATAAGCAAACGGAACGTAAAAATGTTCAACTTATCGTAGATAGAACAAAGAAAATTTCAGCACCAAAAATTGTTGAACCAACTGAAGGCTTTTTTACAGTTCAGCAAATCATTGAGTTGCTAGACGATTCAAGAAAAAAATTAACAACTTTTCTTAATACAATCGAAGACCCATCCATATTAGCGGAAAAGTCCGTGAAGCATCCTGCTATTGGTGAATTGCCCCTTGATCAATGGGTAGAACAAATTCATTTTCATGAACAACGACATATTGAACAAATCAAAGAAATCAAAGCATTTTTAAAAGTTGAACACTAATGAACTTCCTGGAGACACAGTACAAAGAATGAAAAAAAGAAAAGCGCGACATTATATTAAAGAAATTATTAGAGACATTAACAATTCGATTGCATCAGAAATAATCTGGAACATTTTTATATTTATCCCTAGAATGATAATCCGATTATTGAAAAATATATGGTGAAAGGTCTAATTTCTCGATATTAATATTGAGAAATTGGGCTTTTTAAACTTTTTTCAGCGGATGTCCAAACACTCGTCGAAATAGAGGAACTCAGTCTAAGAACGCCATGTCCTGTGGCATGACCGAAATGACTGACATCGTGATGGCCCTCATGTTGTTGTTGTTGTTGTTGTTGCCGCTGCGCTTTCGCACAATAAACAATTGCAGGCATAAGCATCAAGCCGATTCTGGACACAATTATGCCGAGGCATAATTGATAGTATTTTTTCTTGAAGTTGTTGTTCAGGTAAATAAAGAAAGAACATTAAGTTATTTAGGAAACAAGTACTTTAGTTTATATGATTAATGCTTGATGAATTAGTTTTTACAATTATATAGGAGGATGCAAATGTTCTTATTACAGAAATCAAAAGATATGGCAGAGGTTTATATGCAAAACCCGAAAATCGAAGCTATAATACTGGCAGGATCGGTATCAAGAAACTTACAGGATGAAAATTCAGACATTGAATTGCACATTTTGTGGTCAACACCGCCAGAAGAGGAAGATCGAAAATTCCCTATTAAAAAAATTGGCGGAACCATTTTGGCGTATCATCCTTATGAGGAGGAAGAGTGGTCTGAATCCTATCTAATGAAAGAAGGAATTAAATTAGAAATAAGCAACTTTTTATCCTCAACAGTTGAACGTTTTATCTCAAATGTGGTGGAGAAGTACGAAACTGACTATGACAAACAATGTATTGTAGCTTCAATTTATGATGGAGTGAGTTTATACGGAAATGAAAAAATTAGAGAGTTGAAAAATAGAGTAGTAGAATATCCTTTAGAGCTTTCTAAACATATGATTTCCGAAAATCTTTGGTTAGGAAATCGATGGAATAACCGAAAAGCCCTATTAAAACGAAAAGATTGGCTTATGCTTTATGATGTAATATGTGAAGTACAAAAGAAGCTGCTTGGTGTTTTGTTCGGTATGAATAAAATGTATGTGCATCACCCTGCATTTAAGTGGATGCAATATAGTATTGAACAAATGAGAATCAAACCTAAAAATCTCTATGATCGAATGACCAATATTTTGTTAAGAAACCCAGAACAAGGTCTGCATGAATTGGAAGTATTAATTGAAGAAGTACTAATACTGGCTGAAAATTACTTCCCAGAATTGAATATAAGTGAACAAATGAAGCAAATAGGATTTGTGAAGTAATGGATTATAAAATTAATGAGTAAAGAGCACCATCAACAAATACAAAATCTGTAGAAGGTGTTTTAAAAAGTAACGAAAGTTTTGAAAAGGTATTTAAAAGATTTCCCAAAGGAGCTTCTTTGTAGAAGAGGAAGAGACTCCGGTAGACATAAAACTAAAAGTAAAGGTAGCGTTACTTCCCGAAAGACTTTAATATTCTATAATGACGAGAGCCATTGTTTTGATCCAACTTTTTTCAAAACAATGGCTTTTGTTGTGTCGTGGAATTAAATCTTCAAGGTTTTTTTATTGTAAAGCTTGACGAAACAAATCATCTGTTATATATTAAATAAAAATAAAAACAACTGTTATAAAACAGTTTGATCTAGGAGGAATTCTTATGTCAAAGTATCGTGATGGGTATGAATTTTATTGTGAGATGTGTGAGCGTTATGGTCTTGAACCAATTTCATTTCGCTATTATTTGCTTCAGTTATCACAGCAACAACTTTCAGCTTATAATATGCAAGCCAAACAATTAGGAATTTAATGGTTTGTCATTAAAGGATGTGGTTATTACGGAAGCCGACGTGAATATTTTATGAAAAGCCCAGCCATACTTATTTAAATGGACTGGGCTTTCGTATATTTGAAAGAAATATCAGAAAATTTATTGACACAGCACACTATCTGTTATATATTATTAATGAAAATATAATACTGTTATATAACAAGATATGTCACTCAATTATCACAAGTACAATTAGAATATTATAACGAAACTGCACAATTGAAAGGAAGATATTAGTATGACAGATTATCGAGAAGGCTATGATTTTTATCGACAAGTGTGTGAGAAACATGGTTTAGAGCCAATAAATTTTCACTATTATATTTTAAACTTATCTCAGGAACAACTAGATGCCTACAATGAAAGAGCTAAAACATTGGGAGGTCAAATACAATATGAAGTCTCTTAGCTTGTAAAATGCTTTACTGTCTATATGTGACAGTAAGGCATTTTTGATTCATATCATAAATGAAGAAATTATTCAAGTGTAGTAAAATTACAGAAGATTTATATATTCTAAAGTAACTAGGTTAAAAATAACATATGAATAGCACTAAGGTAATTAAAGTAATCAAAAACTATCGTATCAAGTAAGTTAAAAGACCTTATTATTAGGGGCTGTTTTATTGAAAACCATCAAATGTAGATTTGAATGTTTTGATATTTAGGTTGAATTAACTGCTTTTCTAAGACTATAATATAATTACATAAAGAAGGGCGATATCCCATAACTTTATACCTCGTAGAAATATAAAACAAAAGTACTAAACCCTTCTAATGAACGGAGAATGAAAATGATGAATATCACGCCTGATAGTATCAATCAAGTTAACTATAGTCTGAAAGAATTACAAGATATTTTTTCAGTAATGAATAGTTCAATCATTGTAGCAATTACAGATCGAACTGGGAAAATTACGTTTGTTAATGATCATTTTTGCAAAATATCTAAATACACCCGTGAAGAATTATTAGGGCAGGATCACCGTTTACTCAATTCAGGTTTCCATCCAAGATCCTTCTTTAGAGAGATGTGGAAAACTATAGGCAATGGTGAAATGTGGAATGGCGAGGTGTGTAATCGAGCGAAGGATGGCAGCCTTTACTGGGTGAAGACAACGATTTTTCCTTTTCTTGATGACAATGGTAAACCGTATCAATATATTGCTATAAGGGTCGATATTACCGCACAAAAGGATATAAAAAAGATAACTCATATTGCTTATCATGATGAATTAACAGGACTACCCAATCGTCGTAAGTTAGAACAACGTTTAGAAAATGAATTCCATCAATCTCGACGTACAGGAGAGAAGTTTGCGTTATTTTTCATTGATGTAAATCGTTTTAAAAACATTAACGATGGACTTGGTCATATCATCGGGGATATGTTCTTAGTAGAAATGGCGAATCGTCTACGCAACGTTGATTATACATCAAATTCTATTTACCGCCACAACAGTGATGAATTTGTTATTATACTAAACGACGTTAACTATATTGAGGACAAGGCTGAGGAAATAATCAGCGTCTTTAATGAGAGTTTTGTTGTTGATTCGTATGAATTTTACGCAAGTATTAGTATTGGAATTAGTATTTTCCCAGATCATGCGAACTCTCCTGAGGAATTATTGAAAAATGCAGATATCGCCATGTATGCTGCAAAATCTTCACGTGGTAATCAATATCGCTTATATCGTCCAAATATGGAGGAAATCAACGATAAATGGTTATTACTTGAAACAAAGTTACATCAAGCGTTAAAAAAAGATATTTTAGAATTACATTATCAACCAAAAATTAATTTAAAAACGAATACAGTGATTGGCATGGAGGCATTACTTCGCTGGCATGACCCTGAACTAGGTCATATGCCACCAGATCGCTTTATTCCATTTGCTGAGCAATGTGGGCTCATTAATGATATAGGGGTTTGGGTGTTAAGAAAAGCATCTGCCCAGGTACGCACTTGGAATGAAGTACATAATATAAACTTACGTGTTGCCGTTAACATTTCTCCGATTCATATTAGTACAACAGGCTTTGTCGAAATGGTACATGAAGTTATTGCAGAAACAAAAATTGATCCGCAGTTTTTAGAAATCGAAATAACAGAAATGAGTATGCTGGATTATACGGAGGACTTAATTAATACAATCAAGCAATTAAGGGCACTTGGTATTACGATTTCATTAGATGATTTCGGTACTGGTTATTCATCGTTAAATTATTTAAAAACTTTCCCGGTAGATGTTTTGAAAATCGATCGTGCATTCGTCCGTGATATTGTGCCTGAAAAATCAGGCATTGCTATGATTTCAGCTATGATCTCACTGGCGCATGCCTTAAATCTGCAAGTAGTGGCTGAAGGTGTCGAGGAAGAGGCAGAATTAAATGTGCTGCGTGAACATGGCTGCGAGTACGTACAGGGCTATTATTTCAGTAAGCCATTATCGGTAAAGGACTTTACGAAACTGATAGTAGAAAGTTACATGTAGACAATATGGAGGATCTTGACCTAAATTTAGGACAAGATCCTCTAAGTGTTTATGGTTATTTTATTATGAAAAGCAACTTTACAACGAATACAGAAAGAGCAAAGGAGTAGCGACTTTTACTATATTTCTTTTTTCAGAGATAGTGAATTTTTACTAGTTAGAAACAATTTGGTCACTAGTATGTAAAGTCAATTTTCTGATATTTCCCGAAAAATAATCGTTTTAATATTTGAAATTATTCAACTGTTTTGCTAAAGTTATATAAAATATAAATTGTTGATGTGGCCAAGTAAGTAAGAATAGTGAAACAGAGAATATAGCAATTGCTGAGAGCTATATCACCGCTTCTTATCTGAAACCTACCACGGAGATGTTATGCAAACATAACCGAGTCGTTTTCGTTACAAAACGTTAGAGGGTTTTAAGGTTTTCTTAAAACTAAATTCAAGGTGGTACCACGTTTTGTCGGCACAAAGACGTCCTTATTTAGAGGACAGCTTTGTGCTTTTTATTTTTTCAGTAGGTAAAGTTACAGAAATGGAGGAGAGAAAATGACAACACAACAAAATGATTTTTCAAAATGGTACATCGAGACAATCCAAAAGGCAGACTTAATGGATTATACACCAGTTCGCGGCTGTATCGCATTTAAACCAGACGGCTATGAAATTTGGGAACATATTCAAGAAGAGATGGACCGTCGTTTTAAAGAAACAGGTCATCGCAACGCTTATTTCCCTATGTTAATTCCTGAATCCTTCTTCCAAAAAGAAAAAGATCATATCGAAGGTTTCTCACCTGAGCTTCCTTGGGTAACGGAGGCAGCAGGCGAGAAATTAGAAGAACGTTTAGCACTTCGTCCAACTTCTGAAACGATGATTGGCCATCTCTATTCGAATTGGATCAAAAGTTACCGTGATTTGCCGGTCTTAATTAATCAATGGGCAAATGTTTTTCGTTGGGAGAAGAAAACACTCCCATTCATTCGAACATCTGAATTTTTGTGGCAGGAGGGTCATACAGCACATATTGATGAAGAAGATGCACGAAAAGAAACAATGCAAATGTTGGCTATCTATAAGGAGGTAGTAGAAGGTTTACTTGCCATTCCTGTCTATGATGGACAAAAAACACCTTCAGAACGTTTTGCAGGGGCGGTCGATACATTTTCTATTGAAGCAATGATGAAAAATGGCAAGGCCGTACAAGCTGGTACCTCTCACTATTTAGGAACAAAATTCGCTGAAGCCTTTGATATTAAATATTTAAATAAAGCTAATCAGCATGAATATGTACACACAACATCCTGGGGGACTTCTACACGTTTAATTGGTTCAGTAATTATGGTTCATGGTGATGAGCAGGGTCTAATTTTGCCGCCACGAATTGCACCGACCCAAGTTGTCTTAATCCCTGTAGGTCCATGGAAAAAGAACCCTGAAATTATGGAGAAACTAGATGACATCTTTGCAATTCTTAAGAAGAAGGGAATTCGAGTACGTCTTGATGACTCCGACCAATCATCAGGCTTCAAATTTAATGAATGGGAATTAAAAGGTGTACCAGTTCGTGTTGAATTAGGACCACGTGACTTAGAGAAAAACCAGGCATTGTTAAAAGCACGAGATGAAGATGACAAGCAATCCATTGACCTGAACGACATTGTTGTGGCAATAGAAGAAGAACTAACAACGATGCAAAGTCGTTTATTCGATAAAGCACGTAAATTCCGTGATGAAAACGCCCATACAAATATCGATACACTGGAAGATTTACAGCAACACATTAACATTTCCAAGGAAAACGGATCTATTCCTGGTTGGGTTCTTGCTGGATGGTGTGGAGCTGATGCTTGCGAGGAAAAAGTGAAAGAAGAGACAAAATATACTTCTCGTAACATTCCATTTAACCCACCAACTACGAAGACAACTTGTATTTGTTGTGGAAATGAAGCGAAACATACAGTTTGGTTTGCTCAAGCATATTAAAAAGAGTAGTGTTTATTAATTTCCTTGATGACGGTGGTCATATTATCGACGAGTGCTATTTGCGCTTGAATGCTCGTAATACAATTTCTGTGATGTTCTCTATACTCATACTGTGTCGTGTGCATGCCCCTCTATGTTTTCTATATGAGTAGAACAAACGTAGAAGGTATATTCTTTCACTTCTGTTTTTGTTTGTTTACGACTCGTTTTCCACTGCATCTCCAGCTGGAAATGCAGTGTTTTTATCTTGATTTTTTTTCTGTGTTTTCAAAAAAACGCTAGTATGCTAGAATAAAAAACAGAACATATATTCTTTTTTTGTGGAGGGTGAAAACAATGAGTTATGATTTAATGGTCTTTGATAAAGAGCAAGCTCCAAACAATAAAGAAACATTTTTGCAATGGTATGATGAACAAACAAAATGGGCTGAACCACATGACTACGTAACAATAACAGTTACAACACCAGCATTACAAAAATGGTATCAGGATATGGTGGAACAATTCCCCAATATGAATCTGGTGGATGAGGAATTATTGGATGCGGATGAAGAGGACGAGTTAGAGAGTCGTTTGACTGAATATAGTATTGGCTATGCCATGATTTACACAGCTTTTGCCTGGTCTGTAGCGGATGAAGCATATAGTACGATGAAGGAGCTTGCAAAAAAACATGGAGTCGGTTTTTTTGATGTGAGTGGTAAGGGGGAGATTTTCTAAATCATTACATCGTATGTCGAGAGGTGGATAAGAAATGACAGAAAATCTTATTGCACAATGGCAAGAGCAAAGAAAGTCAAAGCAATTAACGCCATGCATAAGCTAAGGGAGCAAGTTCAACTGCTGGAAATGTATCTAGTGAGACAATAAAACATTATGTTGAAAATCAAAAGACAAGGGGGTGAAACTTGTGTCACAAACTATATCCAAGGGGGCACTGACTTTGCCGTCTAGTGTTGAATTGATGGATATTGAAATATACGAACAAGGATAGTCGTGGTTTTGGTGCAAAAAATTAGGTACTAGTTTGATAATTAAGAAATCACGATTGTCCTTTTTGTGACGCGAAATCAACTACTGATAGAACAAAACAATCAAATGGGGGGAAATGAATTTGTCACAGTATATAGAACAGTTTTTGGCGGATGTATGGCAGCAGTTAGAGCGATTTTATCAGCAGGAAAACGACCGAATTAGTAATACGAAGGACTGGAGCAGACTCCATATAGGGGTGAAACATTATGTAAAGGTGAAATGGACATCAGAAAAATTGAATAAATTACAATGGGGAACCCCTCATTATGGAACGATTTCTATTTATACATACGAACCATTTAGTTGGCATGATGATGCTTATAAAGTAGCAGCGGGCGATTACATGCAAGAAATTACAGACATCAACCAAATAGAAGAATTATTTTCCGCTTTATGTGCCAAAATGGATACGGTTTTCCAATCCGATGAATATCATGCGAAGCTTTTTGATTATCGCCTTCAACTTATTTTGGAATTTGAGCATGATGGGCGTGAGATATGCTATCAAAAAGAGCTACTAAATAACGACAAATTCACATTAGCGAAACAAACGTTAGCTACTTTTATTGAAACAAAAGTGATGGCTGATTTACCTGTATGTCCTGCTAAGAAAGATGGATTTTTCTTTGCTCGTTGCCTAGTCAATCCTCATTTTTTCCATCAGCGCGTAGCTGATATCGAACCAATAATGCAACGGTTATTGGAGAAGTATAGCGGGAATGAAGAACGCTTAAACCAGTGGAAATATGATTATACATCGGCATTTAAAGATTGGGCAGAGGAGTATATTTTATCGGTTTATTTTGAGGAGACAGGAGAATATGAAACGAAATGGATACTAAACTCAGCGGCTAGACCTAAGCAGAAGGAGCTAGAGTTCTTTGTTTATATTGCCTTACAAATCGGATCTAAAGAACCTGATACACGTAAGCAATATCTTGAATTGGCGCAGCAACTTGGTTCACAAGAGGCGGAGGATTATTTACAAAATGGCAGTGATCATTTTGAACATAGAAGGAAAAGTGCGCGCTTTCAAGGAGCAGCCAATGATATTCGAAAATTCATTTCAATTCACATCATTGTTGAGGAAGAAGAAACCTATCGTGAAGCGTTGCATTACATCATCGATTTGTTACAAGCGGGCTTTGTCAAGGGCTATAGCTTACAGTTAGAGAGTCAGGAAGAAAACTATTTACCGATTCAAGGCCTTGCGAAAACGGAGCTGCATCAATTTTTTGCAAATTGCCTAGCGTATCCAAACCTGTTCCCATTGATTGCCGACTATGCAAAAGTGGCAATGGAGGAATATGCATGGTATGAGGACGTGGAGCCTAGCGAGCTATCCGCTATGCCTGGAACATATGCTGTATTTGGTCTAGGGCTTTTTAGCGATGCTTATTTTCCCCTTGTGCAAAGCTATATGTCACTTGTTGATTCAGAGCACCAGCTTGTACAAAATAACTATGCAGAAGCTTTTCTTAACATGCACGACCTATCAGTGGAACAGATGCCTGTGCTGATTGACATTTTACTTAGCGCAAATGAGGGGGAGCTCGAGCAGTTAAAAGGAATTCACGTTGATGAACTGGAATTGCTAGCTGAATTAATACATCAACTGGAGAACAAAGAAGATTACCAACGTAGCTATGTATTATATCAAATTTTTGGTAGTATGGAGGATCTAGCACAGCGTATTGAAAAAGAATCAGCGCCAATCCAAGAAATGCTAGAAAAATTACTAGGTTGGATGGAAGATTATTAATTGGTTAGCTTTCCTTAGTTCTTTAAAGAGCAAGACTTCTCAGTAAAGTAGGAAGTGCAATGTTGAGGAAATGCTAGCTAATATGTCATTTTTATTAGCTGTCATGTTTTAGATGAAAATAGATGAAATCAGAGCATTACTTAAATCGAGAGCAAAAGAGCTCCGAGATAGTTAAAATCGCAATTGCTTTTGATAAAAAATCAGATTTGTTCACCACCTTCGAGTTGCTGAACAATTAAGAAAGAGGAGGATTCCATTGTTAGATATTAATCCTACTACTGCTTGGATCGATTTGTTGTCCACCTATGAAGTCAATCCGAAATATGGCGATCCTGATGTCATTGATCAGTACCTGGATCAGCGGGATGCCGATCTGTTTGATTCACAATGGATGGCTGCACATGGCGACCTGACAGCTATCATTGACAGTATGTTGGTGGCGGATCGAAAGAAGATAGAGATGCTTCAGAATCGTGCTAGTAAGCAAATTTACGAAACAATCATTGGACAGACTAGTCACTCTGACCTAGCCGCCTATGCATCCGATGATGTAAGGCTGATTGTTGGCTTCCTTGTGACGGGCCAAGTTAACAGTTTTGTTCTTGAAATGAAGGAAAGTTACGAACGAGGCGATTTACCCAATGTTGAAGAGAGTCCTTTTTCATGAGAAAAACCGTGCCTGCAGATGTTTCAATCCGCTGGGCGCGCAGTGATATCCGGCAATCTAGCCATAGTTTGTGGCTTGATTTAGAGAAAGAATGTGTGCTTTTCAGTGATGGTTGGGGTGTAGCGTTTGCCGCATTGCGACTATGGGCTCTTGACCTGAGTAATGGACGCGAAATGGAATCTTGTGTCTTTTAGAAAAGGAGCCTTATTCATGTATCTAAAATATTCGCCAAGAACCATTGTACCTTTCACTGTTCTTTCGGTACAGGAAAACACCGCTATTGCGGTAGTTACAATAGATGTTTTCTACGACGAATAATTGCAGGAGGAGATGCTTTTTACGCGAAAGCGAAGCGTCAGCAGCAAATTGTCACTATCCTCGTCGCAAAGGAGATGTCTCAAAAGAGTTTTTCAGACATCTCCTTTTGTATTTTAGACTAGCCCGAACAGGAACGTTTGTTCTAAAATAGACTTAACTTGAATCGAGGAGCTCGTTTTATGACATTACGTTCCCACAAGAATTCGAGAAATATCGTTCAATTATTGAACTAACTATACAACCTGTTAAACACATTGACACGATTGAACTTTGAAAGCAAGTTCGAAGGCAATCCCTATTTCCGAGGGGCATCTTTCTATATGAAAATATTCCAGAAGAATAAAGCTTATGCTCCTTAGCACTGGGGCATCTGACTCCGATTATAATGTGATAGTCATTAGCAGGTTAGTTGGATTCGGTTAGGGTGCTTTCAGAATAATAAAGAAACCGTAAAACATGATCAGATTATTTAATTAACAAGGAGACTACTACAATGACAAATGATACTTTACAATTATCCCAGAAATGGCGAAAAGAGGGGTTACGTTATGCAAGTGAGATTAATGCCTATGTGCGCAAAGGATTAGAAAGCAACTGGGAGGCACCAGGAGAGGAGCCGTCTGAAGATTCACGTGGACAATTAGCTTCGCAAGTGTACAAGTTTATTAGACAGGCGAATAGAACAAAGGAACTGGAAACGCTCCGTGAACAGTTTCCAGCTGCTTCTTGGCCATTTCAGGAAACGCACAGCCAACTGATGCGAGCTGTTTATCCAATTGCGCTTCTACGTGATGGCGCATTACTTGTTGCAGCGCAAAATGAAGATTTATCACGCACTGTCTATGCGATGGATAAACAGGAAGCAAACCGTATCGAGCATGTACAAGCGGCAAGTTGTTCTACGGATGGGCGCGACATTGCTTTGATGGATGAGCAAGGAATTCGTATCGTACGCGAGCCTGATCGAGAGTTGAACGGCTCTCTGCTGGCTACATACACATGGGCGACAATTATCGACCAATTGCGCGAAAAATACCCCGACATTGAGACCTTACAGCCAGAAAGCTATCGGGGCGCAGATGTCATTCCATTCGCTGATGGCACGAAGTTGTTGGTGGTGTCGCATGATGGTATCTATTTGATTGAGAAAACAGGTGCCATCTTGTTGCACCCGACAGTGGAAAATATACGGGAGTGGACAAGAGAAGATGATGACTTGACAGCAAGTTTAGCGATGCCACATGGAGCTGTTTCGCGAAGCGGCAGATGGCTGGCTTATGGAAGTCAAGGCAGCGAGCATTTGTTACTAGATATAGAAAAGTATGTTATGCACTCGTTTGAACCGATGTCGAGTTATCCGCATTACAGCTTGTTCAGTGCCAATGATGAGCATGTTTGGTTCAATGCATGTCATTTTTACAATGGAGGTACGCTAGGTATTTCACTCCATGATCTTGAACAGTACAATAATGAAGAACCCCCTTCAATAGATGATAGTATGCGTGTATATGCCGGTGTTGCAGTGCAAGGGGGCAATATCATGGGTGACGCATATGGTTATTTGCGAATGATTGATTTTGAGGGGAATGAACTTTGGCGTTACTTCGTATCTGGGACAATCAGTGGTATGGCATTAAACTCTGACGAGACAATATTGCTTGTCGGTACATACAATGGAACGCTCCATGTACTTGATTTGACTAGTACAGAGCCAAGCCCGTATGAGATTGGCACAAGTTCAATACGTGAATCGTACCGTTGGATCTTCTGGGATACTCAACAACCACTGTATTGGTAGTTTTTATAGGGGCAAATTCGACGAAACTATAATGTTCTTTTTATCAACATCATATGTATTTGAAATGACAGATACTTATAATAGTTTGCGTTTGGTCTAAATTTTAAGTTTTGGTAGAATTAATCAATAAATGGCTAGAGGTGTCACGATAGAAACATCTAAATGGACTCCTTTAATTAACATCTGAGATGAAGAAAAGATTTGGGTAGGAACAAGAGTTAGATTATACAATGTAGATCTAACTCTTGTTGAAGATAGCAAAGATGATTACTACGAATACTTAATATCATCTATTTATGACAATGAAACGCACTTACAGCTAACGGTTCACTTTAGAGCTAATATCTAAGGAAGTGAAAGTATGTTTTATCCGATTGGCAACACAACAATAGATTCTGATAAATATAGAGAAAAATTTGCAAAACGTTATTATCTGCCTTTTATGAAAGAATTGATAGACTTATCAGGATGTTCTTTAAAGGAAGCAAAAGAGTTGATTGATATAGTGATTCATGAGGAAGGCATTATTGTTAACCAAACATCACAAGAGATCCAAGATACTTGTTTAGCTGAATTACAAGATGATTGAGAGGGAGTGGGATTATGCCAAAAAAATTATTGAATATGTTAGAAAAATGGTATGAGGAAAATCAACATGACAAAATTGTAGAAGCGATTGAACAATTGTCTAAGTCAGAGCGAGATTACGAAATAGTAGGTCATTATGGTCGTGCGCTTAATAATTTAGGGCGTTATCATGAAGCGTTGTCCCAATTATGCACAGTTAAAAAACAGGGGCAACAAGATGCGGATTGGCATAGGCGTGTTGGCTATGCTTATTTCTATATCCAGGAATGGCAAGAAGCGCTGGCTGCATTTGAAAAAGCGAAGGAACTACAGTTTGATACTAGAACTGAAGAGTATATAGTAGCCTGTCGGAATATTATGAAAAAGTCAGTGGAAGCGCTAGATGATATCAAGCTTGTCCCTTTTCATGAGCGTGATTTCAGTCAATTTTGGGAAAAAAGCGATTATGCGGATAAAAATTATGTAGAAGTGTCCCCCACTACTGAAATGATTGCTTCTATAGAAGAGGAACTTGGCTATAAATTGCCAGCAGATTATATTTGGTTTATGCAACAACAGAACGGCGGTATGCCAGTTAACACTTGTTTTCCAACGGCTATGCCGACTTCATGGGTAACTAAACTGTTACAACAAATTTAAACCAAACTATACAAACCTGTATAGAAACATAGATTTATAACAGAATACCCTTCGTATCAAGCGATTGGTGCGAACTCCACGTTAATTGCTTTTAACTCCTAAAGCCCTGTGACCAAAGCGGAGCTGGAAACGGCAGACGTAACGGTGCGAAAGCAGAAAAAACAACAAGGATGACATAAGCTGAAAAAAATTACTCAGTGTCCGTAAAGGATCATCGTGACAACGGAAAACGGTGGCGCTAAGTGCTTTGACAATGGATGTTTAGCAGCGAAACTCCTAAATCTCTAATGAGACAAGG